>JANLFZ010000251.1:6452-9053 GCA_024653385.1 Thermoguttaceae bacterium
AACGGAAAGGCGAAGGTGACGCTGATCTCGCTGTCGTTCAAACCGAGCTTGTCCCCGCCGGAACTCGACAACCAATGATGCTCGAGGCGCACGCCCTGGTAGAAACGAGTCAACGGCGGCGCCGCGCCGGGCGGCGCGCCGAGCAGCGGATCCTGAGGGAGAAGGGGAGTCGTCACGCTGCCGGGCGTGCCATAGGGGTCAAAACCCGGCGGAAGAATTCCCCCCTGAAACGTCGCGGCGGGACCCTGCGCCGGACCAGGCACCGGACCCGGCAGCACTCCCGGCGCGGTGGACCCGCCAAACCCGGGACTCGTCTGGGGCGGTATCGAGGGCGGCCAGCCCGAGCCCGACATCGGAGCAGATCCCCAGGCCGGCGCAGGGGTAATCCCGGGCGCGGGCGTGATGGCCGGGCTGGTGGCGCCGGGCAACGAAGGGGGTAGCGCGGTGCTCGTGCCGGGGGCCGATGCCGCACCGGCCGCAATGGGCGAGTAGGGAGGCAGGGCCGCGGGCGTCCATCCAGAACCGAGACCTGAACTCGATCCCGCGGGCGTACTTGCGCCGGCCGAGGCACCGGGCACCGTGGCAGGTGGTGGCGATGTACCCAACGGAGTGGGAAACTGGACTCGCTGCCCAAGAGCGCATGTCGGCAGGGCCGCGACCAGCGCGACCAAGAGGCAACCAAGCGCAATGCGTCGTTGGAGCACGAGTCGCCCCACCGGAAGAGGAGGTTCGTCGAACCGTTGCTGAGCGGCCGATTTCAGTCGCGTGTCAATATCAGGGCCGTCCTTCCCCGTCAAGATCGATTGGCTCGCTCGGCGGATGCTCGGATCGGGCGGATCGGCGGATCTGGCAGGCTGCCCAACGACGAGTCGAGCCACTTGCGTCGCCCTGGGGGAGAGTCATGCTTGAGAACGGAGGGTATTCCTGTTAGAGTAGAATGTGGAACTGGGAAAAGGCTTTCAGTCGCGGCCTCCCGCCCATGGCACACGCAAGAGCGGTTGGAATCGACCTCGGAACCAGCAATTCGGCCGTGGCGTGGGTCGATGCATCGGGTCGGACCACGATGCTTCGTAATGCCGAGGGGGATATTATTACCCCTAGCGTGGTACTTTTTGACGACTCCGAGGTGATCGTGGGCAAGGAGGCGCGGCGCCTGGCCCACCTGTACCCGGATCGCGTGGCCGAGTGGGTCAAGCGCGACATGGGACAGCCGGTCTATTCGCGCCCCATTCGTGGCGAGCGGCTTCCCCCGGAGGTCATCCAGGCGTGCATCCTCCGGAAGCTGAAGGCCGATATTCTGGCGACCGTGGGGCCCACGGCCAAGGCGGTGATCACGGTGCCGGCCTATTTCGACGAGCTGCGCCGCAAGGCGACGGCCGACGCGGGTGAGATGGCCGGTCTGTCGCTGTTGGACATCGTCAACGAGCCGACCGCCGCCGCGTTGGGATTCGGCGAGGCCTTGGGATACTTGTCGCCCTTGGGCAAACCGCTCGGCGAAATGGTGGTCATGGTCTACGACCTGGGGGGTGGCACGTTCGATGCAACGCTCTTGCGTTTGGCGCCGGGCGATATCCGGACGCTGGCGACCGATGGCGACGTGCAGTTGGGCGGCCACGACTGGGACACGCGCCTGGTCGATCACGCCGCCGAGGTGTTCCGCCAGGCGCACGGCCGCGACCCGCGCGACGACCCTGCCGCCTTGAGCCGGCTGTACGCGGCCGCGGTCGAGGCGAAGCACACGCTCTCGGCCCGAACTCGGGCGACCATTCGCGTGGAACACGCCGGTTCGACGTGCGAGGTGCCGGTGACGCGCGAGGCGTTCGAGGAGATGACGGCCGATCTGGTCGAGCGCACCGCGTACACGACCCGGCAACTCCTGGCGGCGGCCGGCCTCCAGTGGAGCGACGTGTCGCGGCTCTTGCTGGTCGGCGGGGCCACCCGCATGCCCATGGTGTCCCGGATGCTCCACGAGCTGACGGGCCTGACGCCGGACCGCACGGTCAACCCCGACGAGGCCGTCGCTCGGGGCGCCGCCATCTACGCGAACTACCTGCTCGCGGTGCGCGAGGGCGGCCCGGCCGGCGCGAAGTTCAAGGTCACCAATGTCAACTCGCACAGCTTGGGCGTCGAGGGCATCGACCCCCAGACGTATCGCAAAATCAACGTCGTGCTCATCCCGCGCAACACGCCCCTGCCGGCCAAGGCGGCCGAGAAGTTCATGACGAAGACCGAGGGGCAGCGGTCGATCGTCATCCAGGTGCTCGAGGGCGAGAGCACGCTTCCGGGCGAGTGCATGGCGATCGGTCGCACGGTGATCCGCGATCTTCCCGCCGGGCTACCCAAGGGCTGGCCCGTCGAGGTCTCGTTCGAGTACGGCGAGAACGGCCGGCTGACCGTGCGGGGTCAGGTGCCGGGCACGCATCGCGAGGTCGTACTCGATCTGGAGCGCGACGTGGGCCTGTCGAACGAGGGGATTTCGCGGTGGAAGCAGGCGGTCGCGTCGACGGCGGGCTTCGACGCCTTCGAGAGCATGATCCAGGAGGTGCTCCACGTGCCGGCCGAGAAAACGGCCGCGGCGCCCCCGAACCCGGCGTGGTCGGC
>JANLFZ010000252.1:0-1886 GCA_024653385.1 Thermoguttaceae bacterium
GCAGCCGGGCGTTTTGTTCCTGCAACTCCGCGTTGCGTTCCATCACGCAGAACAGCTTTTCCTCCAACTCGGCGACGCGTTGGGCTAGCCGGCCATGTTCGGAGGGCGGGTCGGTTCCTGCAGCGTCATGGGGCACAAGAATACGAATCCAAGGCCCCGGAGTCAAGAAGAATACGCTGCCAGCGAACCCACGGATTCGGGAAATTCTTCTGGCGCTTGACACGCCAAATCCTCCGCTTCATCATGGGGATCATACGCCCGCTGCGGTGTGGTTCCGGCGAGCATCACCAAGAGCAAGGACCCTGCGAACAGTTGCTCGGCCGACGAACTCAACGGTTTGGAGAAAGTGATCTTCGCCGAACGGGATCGGAAGCTGGACGAGGCCCGCCGGCGCTGCCATCAGGGTCGCTTGGCGACGCGAGCGCCGGGAGCGGGGGCCAAGAGCCACGGGCGAGCGGCTGCAGCTCTGCCGCCGCAGTCGCCCGATCTTCCGCCGTTCGGACTTGGCATGAAAGCGAGAGACCTTCGCGGCCCGGTGCCGCGATCATCCCGGCACGACGCCCCTGCCAACTCGACAAGCCCAACCGGCGAGAATTCCCGTTCCTCGTGCATCAACACATGTTTCGGCCCGAAGATCGGAGGTGCGACAGGTGATCGACGACGCTTTCGACGGTTTGTTCTCTTGGGGGGACGATTCCCTGGACTTTGACCATCATCATTGGTCCGTCGATCAAGTCTTTTCACCATGGCACCATGACGGGAGTGTCCTTTCAGCCAGTGATGATGCAGCCTTCTGGCAGAAGCAGACCACGCCGTTTACCTGTGCCGTCGTTTGCCAACAGATGATCTTGCGCCAGTTCGGCGTGGAAGTTAGCGAGGCGCAACTGGTGTACGATGCCACCTCGCACGGATGGCTCACCGACCGTGGGATGAACCCGGCGGATATGGGGCGGTTGCTGGAGTACTACGGGGTGCCGATGCACCAATGCTCCGGCGACGGGATCGAGGCAATTGCCAGCGAGATCGCCATGGGGCACAAGGTGATCGTAGCGGTAGATAGTGGAGAACTGTGGAAGCAAGATTGGTTTTTTGAAGACTGGATCGATCCCAACGCTCCGGACCATGCTGTGGTGGTCACCGGACTCGACCTTTCCGATCCGAAACAACCGAAGGTCTATCTGAACGACCCCGGCGACCCGACAGGCGCCGGCAAGGCGTATCCACTGGAGGACTTTCTCGAAGCATGGGCAGATTCGCGCTACTATTATGTCGCCACCGACCACGCGCCGATGGACTTAGCGACGCACAGCGTGTTCGGATCCCATTTCAATCAGGAAACTGGGCTTTACAGGGATGCGGATTTCTGGCTGCAATGGCTGCAAGAAGTGGTTTCGGAATTCGACGCCGATTTCTTCAAGTCGTTGCTGAAGGCAGCTGTTGCCACGGCGACCGTTGTCGCCACCTCTTATTTGCTCGACATGGCACCCGCATGGGATACGCTGGATGATGCAGCCAGAAACGAACTCTTCCTGAGTATCGTGTAACCTTCCTCATGCCCGATTCTGCTCGGCGGCGCCGGTTACCGCGCCAGCGGAACCTGGGAGACTCGGAGCCCTTTGCCAACTCATGAACCCACCATGCGCATAATGAAATGAGAGGCACTGCCAGCAATCCGATGAACGCCGCGAATCAACCAGACTCGATACGATTTGTTCCGACTTTGGACGCTTCGAGCAGACGTACTGCGGTATTGTCCGCATGGACCAGATTGCGGCGTCTGTTTGAGGCGGAAGATGGCGACGATCTGCTCAAGCCCTTCGAGCCGATGCTGCGGCGATACGAATTGGGCGCGTTCCGTCTGGTGGTCATGGGAGAGATCAAGAAGG
>JANLFZ010000252.1:1896-8763 GCA_024653385.1 Thermoguttaceae bacterium
TGCTAGGCGAGGTGAACCTCCTGCCGACCGATACCGACGTCGCGACTTCGACGGTGTACAAAGTGATGTACGGCCCGTGGCGGAAGTTCAAGGTCTTCTTCCTGCCCGATGTCGACACCGGCGAACGACCAGATGTCTTGGAGATCGACGAGTCGCAATTGGCCGAATACGGCACTGAGGACAGGAACCCGAATAACGAAAAGCGTGTCGACTTCATCGGAGTAGAACTTCCCCATCCGTTGCTGCGCCAGGGTCTGGTGTTGGTCGATACCCCGGGCGTCGGAGGACTGCACCGCGCCCATCGGCGGATTTCCCGCCAATACGCGCCGAATGCTGACGCGGTCTTCTTCGTGCTCGACTCGGTCGAGGCCGTCATCAGCGCCGACGAGATCGCCTTTCTGCAAGACTTGTACTCGAACGTGACCAAGCGGATCTTCTTCGTACAAACGAAGACCGACATGGCCGACATGCAACAGGTCGAAGCCTGGCAGGCGCGGAACAAGCAACTCCTCGCCGAGAAGTTGGACATCCCCCCCGAGCACCTTAACTACTTCCCGGTCAGTGCGAAGCTCAAGAGAATCGCCGACGAGCGACGTGACGGGATTCGTTTTAGCCAAAGCGGGTTCTTGGCGGTATTGGATTTCATCCATCGCGGGCTCATGGCGGCGAAAGACCGGCAACTTTCATCGGATGTCGCCCGGCGGCTGGGCAGATTCTGTAGCGATCAAATCGGCCACGTACGGGAACAGCTTTCGATCTATCGGCAGGAATCCCAGAAGGAACTCATGCGGCTTCAGCAGGAGCTTCAGGGGATTCGCGACAAGATGGACCAATGGAGGCGGACGGTCTATCCCGCCCAAGTCCAGAAATTCTCCGATCGGTTCACCGCCTTGCGGCGCAGGAAGCAGCAGGAGATTCAAGAGTTGCTCGACCCTTCCGGGCCATTGGTCGTTGATGTGATCCAGCGCCTGCGCGAATCGGACAAATCCGCCAATGAGCTTGCCGATCTCAGCGACGTGTTTCAGCAAGACTGGCTGGTTGCGGCGGCCGACGCAATGCGCCGTGTGCGGCACGGGTTCAACCAGGAGTTCACCGTCTTGATCGAAGACGTGATGAAAGAAACGTGCAAGACGCTGGCCGACGGCGTCGACAGCGAGTCGATAACGAGCCTGGTTTCCGGGGAACACGAGATCGATTCACGAGATCTGATTTCACGCGAAAAGCTGCCGACCCGTCTCGGGGTCTTCGAACAGGCGCGCAGTGCCCTTTACGGGGGAATGGCCGGAATGATGATGGCGAAGATCGCAACCGGTGTTGTCGCTTTCGTGTTCGCGCCCTTGCCGACAGTCGGTGTGCTGGCTGCTCTTGCGGGAGCTGCCATTGGCGGCGCGCTCGGCCGTAAAGAACTGGCAACCCGAAAGCGGGAAGAGGTGCTTGCAAGGCTTCAGTCCGTACTGCAAAACCTGTCCCGGCGTTGCGGGCGTCAGTTCCTCACTGAGTTTGCCGAGATCGCCGATTATTACGAACGCCACGCTCGCGACCTCTTCAAGAAGGCCGCCGATCAAACGCAGGATAGTGTCCGGCAAAGGCTGAAGCAGTTGGAGCAAGTGCGCTCGCAGACGAGCGAACAATCGCAAAGTGAGGCGGAAAAAGTGCAGAGGAAGCTGGAGGAACTAACGGCCATCGAACGCCAATTGCGGGCGGTGGCAGCGAGCGCGTCATGAATCGGGGGCGGTGCGTCGCATGGTCCGGCATATTCTCGACTACCAAGAGTTCTACCGGTTAATCGAGGATTTCTCAGGTGAGGCACCGAGAATTCTCCGGGCGCATCAAACCACCGCCGACCTCATGCCGCAGGTTTCGGGATTGCTCGACGCGATGGAATCCGGCTTCACCGTGGCCGTCGTCGGGCAGATGCGATCGGGCAAGAGTTCGTTGTTGAACGCCCTGATAGGGGCGGACCTGGCCGTTACGGGAGTGAACGAAACCACCGCCACAGTCAACCATTTCGTCTATGGCGAGGGCGAGCAATGTCGCAGATTTCGCGTCTTCTGGAAGGATCGGCCGGCCGAGGACTTCCCCCTCGACGAGATCGGGCGTTGGGTAGGCGATTCGGAACGCGCCAAGGCCACCCGCCGCATTGAGTTTTTCGCCGACGTCGAATTCCTGCGCACCGCCAGGGTTGTTGACACCCCGGGAACCCGAAGCACCATCGAGTTCCACGGAGAGGCGACTCGCGACTTCTTGGGTTTGGCCGAGAAGCTCGACGAGACAACCCGCAGCCAGGGCTCCGCTGCCGACGCGATTATCTACGTTCTGATGCCGGTGGCCCGCCAAGCCGACCAAGAACTGCTGGGCGACTTCGAGCGAAACACCCGCCTCCCCGGCTCGACGCCCTACAATAGCGTCGCCGTCGTGCACAAGTGGGAAACGCTCAACGCGCCCTCGCCCCTGGACGAAGCGCACCGCAAGGCCGGGCGAATTGCCGCCGTCATGGGCGACTTGGTCTCGAGCGTCATTCCGGTCAGCGCTCCCTTGGCCCGGGCGGCCGAGAGCTTTCCCGATGCATTCTGGCACTGGCTTCTTCAACTTTCCAGCGGCTGCCCCGGCGAGACGATCGAGGAGCTATTGCTCTCAGAGCGGGACTTTCAGCAACTCGAGGACCCGCGTTGCCCGGTTCCACCGGTTGCCCGACGGGAGTTGCGGCGAACCTATCCGTTGCCGTGGGCTTCGTTGAAAGCAATCGTGCAGTTGGGCCATGCGCGGCGGCCCGGCAGTGCGGCCGAGTTGCGATCGGTGATCCACCAGGCCAGCAATATCGCGACGCTTCGCGACACGCTCCAGCGGCGGTTCTTCGCGAGGTCGCGGATGATCAAGGCCTTCAGCCTCCTGGCAAAGGCCCTCGCTCCCTGCGAGGTAGCCGGCATCCGGCTTCGCAACCACAAGCGTCGATACACGCTCTTGCTCAATGCCGCGCACGATGCCATCCGACAGGCTTCCGCGTTATCTGCCGCGGCCGGGCCGATCGAACCCATCCGCCGCTATCTCGAGGAAACGCGTTCGCTAGTCGAAAACGATCTGCGGAGTGCGGCCGACGCCTTGCGACGATTGGATGAGGCCAAGGTCTTGCTGCAAGACAATTTCGATGATATGCAAAACGATCTGCGAATGCTCGAGTATCTCGAGGATCTAGGCGGGCTGCTCGGCGAAGACTGGACTCGGGCCCTGAAACATCTCTTCGGTTATGCCGGCCCGGAAATCGACGCCCGGATCGGCCAGCTGCGAGATATGGCTGCCGTCAATGACGATCTTTCGGCGGTCCAATGGGCCATTGGTCAGATTCGGCAGCGCTGGGCGGGTTGCGGCGGGGAGTTGGGCCGCCTGATGAAGCACGCCCTCTTTCGATTGGAGCAGATTGCCGACGACCGGGAGCAACAGGCCCGAAGGGCAGATTGATCGCGGACCCGAGCGTGCGGGAAGATGACGCTGAAAAGGAACTCGCGATGAAGGCGCCGACGATTGCAGTCGATTTCGGTACCACGCGGACCAAGGTCGCGTTCTTCGACGAGAAAGACGAACAGCCGCGGTTAATCGAGTTGGGCCGGGCCAACTTGCAGGTGATTCCCTCGTTGTTCTATGTTCCCCGCGATCCGCGGTCGCCGCGACTGGTCGGCGACGACGCCCAGGAGATGGTGGACGAAGACCCCGAGGGGATCGTCGAGAACTTGAAGAAGGAGATTCACCGGTCGGGCAAGCTGCGGTTTGGTCCGGATCGGCCGGCGGTGGATCGGGTGGAGTTGGCCGGCGAGCTGTTCGCGTACCTGCGACGTCGCTGCCGCGACGAGGTGTTCTACAGCGATGTGACATCCTGCGTATTGACGCTCCCGGTGGTCTTCGAGGAGCAGAAACGGGAGTGCATCCGTCGGGCAGCCGAGTGGGGTGGTTTTCGTTGCGACCAGATTCGATTTATTGAGGAGCCGGTGGCGGCGGCGCGGGCATGGCTTTGGCAATGGGAAGGTGAGATTGCCTCCAGCGTGATCGTCTGCGACGTGGGGGGCGGGACGACGGATTTCTCGCTGCTGAGGTATCTCGATGTGGATTTCGAGCCGGTGCCGGAGTTGGCCAAGGGCGGGCTGCCCCAAGGCGGGAACGACCTGGACGAGAGCATCCTGCAAGAGTCGCTGGCACGGCAACCGGAGCATCGGAACCGCGACGGCCTGCGAATGGCTCTACTGAACAAGTTTCGGCAATTGAAGGAGCGCTTCGTCCGCGACACGCGGCAGTTGTTCTCCGTGCGACTGCAAGCGGCGAACATCGAGGTTCCGCGGGAGGTGATCGAGTCGCAGACTCAGCAGTTCGTCGAGCGGGTGGCGGAGGAGTTCAGACGCTTTGTCCGGCGATGCGGCACCGTGGCTGATCTTTCGGGGACCCCCGTTCTGTTGGTCGGCGGCGCCTCGCGGACCACGGGGTTGAAAGAGGCCATAGAACAGGCGTCCCCGGGAAAGGTCTACCAGTGGAACAAGTCGGATTATGCGGCCTCGCTCGGGGCGGCGTTGCTGTCCCCGTGCTCGGGAGCCAAGGCTCTTGCGGGCGGCGCGGCCAGAAGAGGTTCGGCCGGGGCAGACGCCGCCTCGGTGGCGCCGCCGCTGGCGGTGTTCAGCGACCCGGGGGCGTATCTGGCCGACGCGGTGCGACGGGCCGACGCGGGAATGAAAATCGCGTTGCCGGCAGGTGAGTATCGGCTGCCGCAGCCGCTCATCGTCGAGCGGCCGTTGGAAATCGCCGGCTTGGGTCGCGAGCGGTCGATGATTCGCTGGGAAGGGGAGGGACCCGCGATCATCTGCCGTGGGGAGTGCGCGTTGACGTTGCGCGACGTGACGGTCCAGCGGATCGGACAACGGCGGGAAGCGCTGCTCGATGCGGTCGCTGGGCGAGTGACGATTGAGGATAGCCGGATCTGCGGGGCACGGGCGGGGTCGGGAATACGGTTGCGCGGCGAGGCCCGTGCCGAGGTTCGCCGCTGTCTGATTGATGGGAACGGCCAGCATGGCATCGTTTTGGAAGAGTCGGCCGAGGGTACCCTGGAGGAGAACACCTGCGAGAAAAACGGCGCGGCAGGAATTCAATACCAAAATGCAGTGGGCGGGATCGCCCGAAAGAACATCTGCCGAGAGAACCATGTATGTGGAATCGGGATTGGCGAGAAATCCACACCGCTGATCGAGGAGAACACCTGCGAGAAGAACGCCAGAGCGGGAATCCAGTTCCAAGGTGACTCGAGCGGCACGGCCCAGGAGAATACATGCAGCCTGAATCATGGTTGTGGCATCGCTGTCTATTCCTCAGGGATAATCGTTCTCGAGGCGAATGGCTGTCATGGGAACGGCGACTCGGGAATCTACCTGAATGGCGCAAAAGCCAGGAACACAGCCATTTCAGGAAATACGTGCAAAGGGAACACGTACGGTATACAGATTGGTTCCGGTGCGTGGTCAGGGGTCTCGACTGAAGCCGAGTTGTTTTCGGGACAAACCCGATCTGATTGCGAGGCATCTAATACGTGCGAGAACAACTCCCAAGGGAACTGGTCTTGGAACGTCTGGTTCAGGTGAGAGTTTTTCAAGTTCGGCCGATGTAGGCGAACGCAAGGCTTGTAGCCGTTTCCGGGGTGACGAGGCGTAGGGGACCTTGCGGCAGTGCTGAGACCCGTAGGCCAAGCCTTGATGTTCGGTCGCCACGGTCCGCGTCGCGAAAGCACGAGCCCGTGCCCGCCGTCCGGGCAGCAGTCGAGGCTATGGCGTTCAACGGGGTCGACCGGCTTGGGCGGGAAGTGTGGAAGCGTCTTTGCGCGCGGCCGCCCATTCCTGCCGCAGCCGCGTGTTGTGCTTGCCGAAACGCTCCACCTCTGCTCGCAGCCGGGCGTTTTCCTCCTGCAACTCCGCGTTGCGTTCCATCACGCAGAACAGATTTTCCTCCAACTCGGCCACGCGTTGATTTCGCGGGAAACCGTGGTCAGAATCGTCCCTCGATGCCCACCAGCGCCGTGAATCCCGGCTCCTTGATGAATCCGATCCGGCCGTTGCGGTCGATGAAGGCCAGGGAGCCGGGCTCCGCATACTCGCGGTCGAGCAGGTTTTCGAGATAGGCCGACAGGCGGACGTTCTTGTGCAAGCGGTAGTATCCGCGGATCGCGTGCGTCGCGAAGCCCGGCGAGGGGATCTCGGACAGGCTGTAGGCCACGTGGCTTCGGCGCGCGACCATGCGGGTGGACCACTCGAGAAGCCAGCGGTCGTCGGTGGCGGAAAGAAGTCGGACCCCGACGACGCCGTTGAGCGGATAGATGCCGGGAAGCCCCTCGGAGCCTCCCAAGCGGACCACATGCCCGTCGGGCGAGTACCATGCTTCGTTCGCCACGAAGGCCACCGGGGCGTGGTTGGTGCCGCGCACGTAGGACATATTGCCGAACACCGCGAGCCGGTCGAGCAGCCGGGCCTCGGCGACGAAATCCGCGCCGGCCAGACTGGCCCAATCCAGATTGACGTATTGGTAGCCGGCCAGGCAGGTATCGGCATTCTCGTTCAGCGTGCCCAGGTCGGCGCGCCACTGGGGCGGAAAGGCGTAGAAGTCGCGTCCCAGCTCGTGCGGGGCGGGGATGAAGTCGGGCGGGCAGGGGTCGATCGCCGCAGGCACCGGGAGGATGTAATCCTGAATCGCCGCGTAGAATCCCCGCAGCCCCCACGAAACCCGCTCCCGCCGGCAACTCAGGCCAAGGTCGAATTGGAGGTCCTGTTCGGGCGAGAGCGTCGAAAGCCCGTCGATGTAACTGTTGCCGAACCGCGCGACGAGCCGTTCACGCCCGTCGCGCGG
>JANLFZ010000252.1:8773-9009 GCA_024653385.1 Thermoguttaceae bacterium
GGCGTGAACGGCTCGTCGGTGTACAGTTCGTTGAGGTCGGGCATGCGCATTGCGAACCCCGTCCCGGCCTTCAGCGTGTATCCCTCGCCCAGGTCGTACTTGCCCGTGATGTACGCCATCCCCAGCACTTTCGCGGGCTCCTTCAACCCGGGCGAGTAGTAAAGTTGCTCGGGATCGTCGATGCGGATGACGATGGGGTCGTTGGCGTCGATTACTGCCGGGCCTCGATCGACGCC
>JANLFZ010000253.1:0-2914 GCA_024653385.1 Thermoguttaceae bacterium
GGCCGGGGGGAGCCGGGCCGGTTGCGGTTCCGCCGCCGCTTCCGCCCGCGCGGCCGCCGGTCGCAAGATGTCCGGCTCCGCCACCGAGCCCCCCGCAGGACGAGCCGGCCGTCCCGCCGGCCGGCCGTCGCCGCCGGCTCTCTCGCCATGCGGTTGCGGCCGCCGGCGCGGGGGTGGTTCTGCTCGTCCTGGTTCTTGGGCTCCTCGTGCGGCAAGGGAGCCAGGTTGCCGAATCGGAACCACCGGCCGGTCCGGACGCCGCGGCGCGGTGGGAAGGGCCGCCCTCGACTCCCGCCCCATCCGACGGTCCGGCCGACAGGACGGTGGCACACCCGGTCGCAACGCCCTCCGACCCGAAGCGCCTTGGCGAAACCGGGCCGCCGGCGGTGTCGGATCGCCCCGTGGGCAATCGGCACGGCGGCCCATCGCCGGGCCCGGCCGATCGTCGCGATGCTCCCGGCCCGCGCCCCAAGGAGACCCTGCCGCCTGCCCGCCACGACACCGAATTGACCGGCTCATCGCGGCGGTACGACAACCTCGAATGCCAGCAGATCCAGGCGCGCCATGCGATCCGCGTGCCGGCCGGGGCGACGATCGTCGAGGTCGACGGCCGGCGTTTGCCGATCGCCCGGCCCGAGGTGCTCGCCGCCGCGCCGGCCCCGTACCTGTTCTTGCCGCGGGGATCGCACGCGGTCCGTTTCCGTCCCAACGACTACCCGGTGCCCGCGGCCATCCAGGGCGACCTGATCGAGGAGTACGAGTCGATGCGCCGGTTTTTCGGCGTGGGCGAGAAGGTGAAGATGGCCGAGTTGGTCGCGCGCGCGGCCAGAACCATGGACACTCACTCGGCCCCGTTCCTGGTGGACTTCATGGGGGCGCACTATGCGGCGGCCGGGCAATGGGACGTGGCCGAGCGCAAGTTCCGCCGGGCCCTGGGGATCAACCCCGCATTCGTCCCCGCGCATCTGAATCTCGCCGAGTGCCTGCTCCGGCGCAAAGCGCGCGACGAGGCGGTCCGCGAGGTGTTACTGGCCGAATCGTTCAATGTGGAAAACGTCTTCGGCCTGGCCGGAGCGATCGCCGCAACCCGCCAGCGGCTCGCGATGCCGCCGGACGCGGGCGGGCCGATCGACTTGTCGGCCGTGTCCTACGTGGCCGGCGAAACGCCGACCGAGGAAGACCGGCGAATGACCGCGATCCTCGAAGGACTCAGCAAGTACGCGGTGCGCGACGAAGACCGGGCGAAGATCCTCAACAACCTGGCGATTCACTTTGCCGAGTCGGGCCGCCCCGAGCTGGCGCTTCACCATTTCCACCAGTCGCTGGCCGTGGTGCGTCAAGCCGGCGAGGGCCGCTTCGAGCTGGCACGCAAGGTGTTCGGCAACATCAAGACCGTTTGCCGCAAGGCGGGATTCGCCGAGGCGGACGAATACGAACAGATGGAAACGCTGGTGCTGCGATGAGCGACCAACCGAAACCTGGTTCCCCAAGGACGAACCGGCCCAACCGGCCGGCCGTGCTCTTCGCCGCGCTGTGTGCCGCGTCGTTGGCGGCACCCGGCCCATGCCTGGCGTGCCGGCCGGATGCGATCACGAGCCTCGCGACGTCGATGCTCGCTCAGCGTTCCAAGCTCGACGAGGAAGAAGAGGAAGAGTCTGTACCCCGAGCGAAGCAATCGCCGCCCACGCCCGCGCCCTCGAAGGCGGCCTCGCCCGAAAATGCGGCCTCGGCGATCGAGAAACCACTGCCGGCGGCCCGGGCCGAACCGCAGGAGCCGCACGAGGAGGTGTGCGACTGGCTCTATCGCCGGCCCGAGGGGGGTGGCGGCGGCTGGGTCCGGATTCGTCTCTTGTCGGATGACCTCGGCCTGCTTCAAGGCAAGCAGCGATACGAGTTCGCCTTGTATCCGCGGGGCCGGCAGGCGCTTCTGGGGTCGGAGATCGGCCAGGTCGAGTACTACGAGCACCGGATGTTGGTGCGCGCTGCCAGGACGGCCGGAATTCCTGCGGACGACCTGAGCAAGCCCGACGCCCCCGTCCCGCTGGCCGATGCCCGATCGCTGCGGGCCGCCGGCGCGGCCGACGCGATCTTGCGCAGGGCCGTGTCGGAGCACGACTCCGCCGTCCAACGCGGGCTGCGCCAGGCGGCCGACTTCCGGGAACGACTGCGCCGCCCGTTGATCCACGCCCGGGTGAACCTCCGCCTGGGCATGATCGACGCGATGCTGGCGCGCAGCGAGTATTCGCGGGCGCTGGAGGCGTGCGAGCGGCTGACGGCGGACTTGGGCCGGGACGAGCCGGCGCTTGGGCCCGTGCATCGGCGCGTCCAACGGATCTACGGCCTCGAAGCCCGAGAGGCCGCGCGATCGAAGGACTACGCCCGGGCGCGCGAGCTGCTGGGCCAGTTGGCCGGCCGATCCCCGGATCCCAACGACCTGGGGCCGGAGGCCGCCGCGGTGCGCAACGAGCTGATCGCCCTGGCAACCGCGTCGTACCGCGAGGGCGAACGGCTGCGCACCTCGGCCCCGGCAGAGGACGCGGCGGCGATGCGCGCGGCAGCGGCGAAGTTCGACGAGGCCGCGCGGATCTGGCCCCGGCTGCCAGGACTCGAACGCGCGCAGCAGTTGCTGCGCGCGAAGTACCAGGTGCTTCGCTGCGCCTATCCCGAGCTTCCACGCGACCTGTGTCCGTTCTGGTGCCGCACGCCGGTCGAACGACACGCGGTGGCGCTGGTGTGCGAGGGTCTGGTCCGCTGGGTCGACGACGGGGACGAAGGGGCACGCTACGAACCTCAACTGGCCGAGGGCCGGCCGCAGCCCTTGCCGCGCGGCCGGCGCTTCGAGCTGCCGCACTGCTTCTGGCCGGCGCAGGAGCCTCGAAGTTCGGCCCAAGGCGATCCAACGGCGGAGAATGCG
>JANLFZ010000253.1:2924-5823 GCA_024653385.1 Thermoguttaceae bacterium
CCCTTGACGTCGGAGGATGTGCGGCGCACGGTGCGGCTCTTGAGGGACCCCCGCGTGCTGGGCTACTCGCCGCTCCACGCCGATCTTGAGGCGACGGTGCTCGAGGGAGAGCAGCACGATCGGTTCGCGGTGCGGATCATGTTGAAGGAAGACTATTGGCAACCCTTGTCGCTGATGAGCTTTCCGGTCCTGCCCGACCACTTCTTCGCGGGCGCAAGCGACGAGGATCTCGAGCGGCGGCTCGAGGCGTTCGGCCGCAGCCCGATCGGCACGGGGCCGTACCGGCTATGGCCCGAGGACCGCGACCACCCCACCCGACGGCGCTTCGTGGCCAACCCCGACTACCGCAAGCGCGACCTCCCGCGGATTCGCGAGATCGTGTTCGAGCGCTTCGAGCCGACCAAGGCGGTCGAGGCGTTCCTTCAGGGCGATCTCGATCTGGTGTACGGCCTTTCGCAGGAGCATGCCCGGCAGCTCGTCCAGCAGGGCAAACGGGTGGTGCCGCTGGCAACGCCCACGGTCTGGTTTCTCGCGCCGAATTACACCCGGCCGGCGATGAAGAACGAGAACCTTCGCCTGGCGATCCTCCATGCGATCCGGCGCGACGAGATCCTTTTGCAGCACTTCAACGCGGCGATCCGCCGAGGCGAACCGGAGCGGAAACACGACCACGAGGCCTTGACCGGCCCCTACCCGCGCGACGCCTGGGCGTACCATCCCGAGATCACCCTCGACCGGATCGATTCCGCGCGGGCCAAGGCGCTTGCGGCCCGGGCCCGCGACGAACTCCGCCGTCCGCTGGAACTCGAGCTGCTTTACCCGGCCGGCCAGCCCGACATCGAGAAGGCCTGCGCGTCGATCGAGCGTCACGTGAGAGAGGCGGGAATCGCCCTGCGACTCACGAGGGAAGAGCCCGACAAGTTCTACGCCCGCGCGCTGCAGCGGCGCGACTTCGACCTGGTCTATTGGAACTACTGCTATCCGGACGCCACCTACTGGATCGGCCCGCTGGTCCAGCCGGGCCCTCCAGGCCGCGGCTGGCGCGGCTGGAACGTGATGGGGTACGAGCCCGACAATGAGCTGGCGGCCCTACTGCACGAGGTCCGCCAGCACAAGGCGTTCGAGGCCATCCGGAAGTCGACCCACGCCATCCACGAACATGTGTTCCGGCGGGCGGTTCTCATTCCCTTGTGGCAATTGAGTACTTACGTGGCGGTGGGCGAGCGTCTTGGCAAGGTGCGGCTCGATCCGCTGGTGCTCTTCGGCGGCGTCGAGCACTGGAGCCTTCAAGTTTCTCCGTAGGACCTGTGAAAGAACACGTTGGGCAAACATGAAAGAGCAAGGAAGCGCCCGTAGGACCGACATGCTGAACTATCTTGTTGCCCTGTGGTTGCCCCTGGCCGCGGTTCCCAACCCGGCGGAGCCCGCGGCGCGCACCGGCGAACCCTACCGAATCGTGATCGCGGTCCGGTTTTCCGATGACCCGATTTTCACCCGATTCTTCCAAAGCGCGGTGGTGCGGGAAGTCCGCGATCAGTTGGCCAACTACTTCGGCGACCTGGCCGAGGTCGAGGTCGTCACCGAGCACCCGCTGTTGGATCGGCTCGACGAAGTCCCTCTGGCCGACGTGGTGCTTGCGCCGGGCCAGTGCGTCGATCCCCCGGCCGACAAGCTTTTCTTGGTAACGGTCGATTACGAGGGAGGAACCTACCGCATCTCCTGGCGTCAACTGAGCTTCGAGGCGCAGCACGTCGGGCCGCTCGGGACCCGCGCGACTCCCGACCGGCACTGGCTGGCCAAGGCGATCTGTCTGGCGGCGCGCGACGATTTCGCGCCGGTGGCCGTGATCGAGCCGGGCGAGACCCGGGAACACGTGCGGTTGCATTTCCACGGGGCCGATTTCCAGGCCGAGGGCAAGCCGCGCCTGGGCGGGTGGCTCAAGGCCGGGTGCGTGCTGCAACCGTTGTGGGTGATCCGCGACCGCGCGGGAGTGCTTTCTCGCATGCCCATTCCCCACACGGCCATCGTGTTGGAGTCGTCGGGCGACTTCTCGCGGGGAACCGTGGTCACGACCCGCAAGGACCCCTGGAAACGCTCGCCGCGCGTGGCGGGGTTTCAGGCGATCCGGATTCCGACATGTTCCGGGCGGTTCCGGCTTCGGCTCCGTAGCGCCGAGCGGCCCGATCGGCCCGTGCGCGAAGGCTGTACCGTGTTTGCCGGCGTCAACCGGTTCAGCACCGAGGCGGCCGACCGGCAGCCTTCGCCCGACCGCAACGGGGTGGTCGTCAGCCGGCCCGAGGTCTCGTTCCCCGGCGTGGCCTACGTGACGATCCGGCACGGGGCCAGCGACTACCAGGTGCTCGTGCCGATTTCGGCCCCGCTGTGCGACGTGGAATACCGTCTGCCGGAAGACACCGCGGCCGGGCTCAAGGCCGACTGGCAACGCCGGCTCCGCTACGTCGTCCAAGACGTCGAGGCGCTTCACGGGATCGCCGATCAGCAGTTCCGGGAGGTCAATGCCCTGAACACTGAGAAACGCTATGAGGAGGCACTGAAGCGCGTGCGTGCGGCCCTCCAGGATCAGACCTCGCTTCCGTCGGTCGAGAAGGCCGTGGCGGCCCTGGCCGACGAGGCGGCGAAGCTTGGGGCGGGGGCGAACCCGCTCCTCCGCTGGGCCCAGCAACAGATCGAGGACCTCCGGCGGCGCACTCGATCGCTGGAACAACTCGAGGCCAGCCTCGCCGAAGCGATCCGCCAGATCGACGCGCGAAACCGTGCTTTGGTGCTGCGCGACCTGGCGCTCCAAGCGGAGGAGTCGGGCGACATCGACGATGCCATCGAGAAGTACCGGCAGTCGCTCAAGGAATATCCGGAACAGCCTGCCCTGCGGACGCATCTC
>JANLFZ010000253.1:5853-9009 GCA_024653385.1 Thermoguttaceae bacterium
GCCCAAGGCCCGCCAGGCATTCGCAACGCTCCGCGCCGCCGGCGACGCGCTCTCGTCCCGGTGCCTGGTGCGGGCGTTGGACCGGCATCTGAACGACCTGGCCGAACTCGTCGAGCTGCTCGAAGGCCGCGGGACCGAGACCGACCGCCAGGACTGCGACCGCTATGTGAAGCTCAGCGAGTCGGTGAGCCAGTTACGGGCCGAAATCCGCGACTGGCTGGTCTCGCAGCGACAGGCCCACGAACCACCCCCTGCCGAGAAGCCTGCGCCGGCCGACACATCCCCCGGCGCCAAGCTCCCCGCGGAACCGTCGCCGGAGCCGGGGACGAAGTCGGGCGAGCCCCCGTCCCGAGACGGGGCATGACCCCCCTGCATGGGAAGACCGTCGGGCGTGGGAACGCATTGCGGGAGGATCCGCGCCCCCTTGACTATGTACGCGCGTATATTGTACGATTGTCCATATTGGGCGCGAATCGTTCACGCCGGGGGCGTCCTGGGCCCAGACGATGGGGAATGCTATGGAAACTTGGGAACAACTCACCGAGCGTCAGCGAGAGGTGTACGAGTTCATCCGCGACAAGATCCGGCACCGCGGCTACGGTCCCACGGTGCGCGAGATCGGCGACGCCTTCGACATCCGCTCGCCCAACGGAGTCGTCTGCCACCTGAAGGCCCTCGAAAAGAAAGGGCTGATCCGCCGCGAGAAGAACCGATCGCGGGCGATCGAACTGGCGGCCGAGGCGATCCATCCGACGGGCCTTCCCTTGGCGGGCCGGATCGCCGCGGGAGTGCTCCACGAGGCGATCGAACAGAACGAGCGGGTCGATTTCGGCGAGATGTTCAATCCCGAGGACCCCAACCTGATGGTCCTGGAAGTCCGCGGCGATTCAATGATCGAAGACCAGATCGCCGACGGCGATTACGTGGTCATCCGCAAGGGGCGGCGTCCCAACCGCGGGCAGATCGTCGTCGCCTTGACCGACGAAAACGAGGCCACGTTGAAGCGATGGTATCCCGAGCGGAACCGTATCCGACTCGAACCGGCCAACTCGCGCATGAAGCCCATCTACGTGAAGAACGCCCAGGTGGTCGGGGTGCTCGTCGGCGTGGTGCGCAAGGTGAAGTAGCCGGCGGGAGTTCCCTCGTCCGGTGGCGCGAGCGGGGCGATCATGCCGATTTTTCCATCGCGGCCGCCTGGTTCAGCTTGTTGTAGAGCGTCTTGAGGCTGATGCCCAGTTGCTCGGCGGCGCGGGGCTTGTTTCCGCCGCAGCGGTCCAGGGCATCGTAGATCGCCTGCATCTCCAAGTCGCGGAGGGTCATGGGCGGAATCGGCGCGGACGACGCGGCCGAGCGTTCGGCGAAAGGCGCGGCCGTGGCGGGACGGGGCTTCCTCGCCGTGAACCGCATGGGCAGGTGTTCGGGCCCGATCGGCAGACGGTCGCAGAGAATCATCGCGTGCTCGACCACGTTGGCCAGTTCGCGGACATTCCCAGGCCAGTCGTGACCGGCCAACACGGCCAAGGCCTCGGGGGTGAAGACTTCGTCCTCGGGCCGGAGGCCGCGGCGGAATCGCGCGGCCAGATGCCGGGCCAGCGCCGGGATGTCGTCGAGCCGTTCGCGGAGCGGGGGCAAGGGGATCTCGAAGGTGTTGATGCGGAACCACAGGTCCTCGCGGAACTCGCCCTGGGCGACCATCTCGTCGAGATGCCGGTTCGTGGCGCAGACGACGCGCACGTCGCAGACAAAGGCGTCGTTCTCACCCACGCGCCGAATCTCGCCGCTTTCGAGAAAACGCAGCAGTTTGGCTTGCACGGCCTTGGGCAATTCGCCGATCTCGTCGAGGAACAGGGTCCCGCCGTTGGCTACCTCGAACAGCCCGGTGCGGTGCTCGTCGGCCCCGGTGAAGGCCCCTTTGCGATGGCCGAAGAGTTCGCTTTCGATGAGGTTCTCGGGCAGGGCCCCGCAGTTGATCGGCACGAAGGGCATGTCGGCCCGCAGGCTCTGGTCGTGGAGCGCGCGGGCGACGAGTTCCTTGCCCGTGCCCGTCTCCCCCAGAATCAGCACGGTCGAGTCCGTCGGGGCGACCTTGGCGACCAGGCGGCGCACGCGTTCGATCGACGCGGCGCTGCCGATGAGGTCGGACCGGCCTTCGATGCGTTCGAGGCGTTGTTTCAGCGCGCGGTACTTGTTCGTCAATTCCCGCTTCTCGGCGACCCGCTTGAGCACCGCCTGGAGGTCGACGAGCCGGCAGGGCTTGGTCAGGTAGTCGCACGCGCCGTGGCGCAGCGCGGCCACGGCGGTTTCGAGCGACGACTTGCCGGTCAGCACGACGGCTTCGGTGTCGGGCGAGAGTTGTTTGGCCCGGGCGATCACTTCGATGCCGCCCAGGCCCGGCATGTCGAGGTCCACCAGGATGCAGTCGTAGCTGGTTCGCTCGAGCGCGGCGACGGCGGTCAGGCCGTCGGGGCACACGGTGACTTCGTGGCCCATGCGGGGCAGCTCCAGGCGCATGAGTTCCTGGAGCGACCTCTCGTCGTCGGCGAACAGCAACTTCAGACGATTACGCGGCGCGGTGGCGATGTTCGACCTCCTTGGCTTCCGCCATCGGCAGGCGGACGCGGAACGTGGCCCCCTGGCCGGGTCCCGCGCTTTCCGCCGTAATCGCCCCCCCATGGTCCGAAACGATCCGGTAGCTGATCGAGAGCCCCAACCCGGTGCCCTGGCCCTCGCGGCGCCGGGTGAAGAAGGGCTCGAAGACGTGTTCGAGCACGTCGGGCGTCATGCCGCAGCCGTTGTCGATCACGGCCAGTTCGGCCGCCCCGTCGCGCCGGCTCACCACGACGCGCACCAGGCCGCCGTCCTCCACGCTGTCCAGCGCATTGGTCAGCAAATTGAGCGCCACCTGTTTGATTTCCTGCGGATTGACCGGAACGATCACCGGGCCTTGGGCCTCCAGCCGGAGGTGGCGGCGCTGGTACTTGCCCAAGTGACCCAACATCTCCACAACGTCCTCGACCAGCGCGACCAGGTCGGCGTTCTGGCGGCGCGGCGGTCCGATCCGCGAGAAGTCCAGCAGCTTCTCGGTAATGCCCTTGCAACGGAACGCCTCGCTTTGGATCATGCGGAGGTAATCGACCACCGCGTGGTGCTCGATTA
>JANLFZ010000254.1:0-757 GCA_024653385.1 Thermoguttaceae bacterium
CCACCAGGTCGACAAAGACATCCTCGAGAGTGGGTTCGCGCTTCTGCAAATTCAAGATGCGCACGCCGCCGGCCGTAATGACGCGGCGAAGATGGACCCGGCTGTACTCGGGAAGGTGGTGGGCCAAGAAGACGTCCAGTCGCCAGCCCGCCTCTTCAGGGGCCACCACCAGTTCGACCGGTTCATCGCGGGAGAGTTCTGCGCTGGGCACGCGACTCGGTCTAGCTCTTCGGTTGGGGCTTGGGCGGCGCGGACGGCTCGGCCTTGGTCGCCCCCGGCACATCCTTCTTGGGTTCAGCCGCGGCCGGCACGTCCTTCTTGGGTTCGGTCGGGGCCGGCGTGGGCTTCTTCGGCTCGGGCTGTGCGGGCTTGGCCTTCACCTCGGTCGCATTGAGCACGCTCTCGGAGAACTTGCCCGGGGGCGGCTCGTCGGGAAGGTCCTTGGTCGCGGGCTTGGCCGATCCGCCCGACGTTTCCAGCTTGGGAGGAGGCGGCTGGTACGCGGCCAACTTGTCGTAGAAGAGTCGGGTCTCGGACGACTGAAGCTGTTTCAGACGCGTCTCGGCCAGCTTGGCATAGGCGCCGTCGGCCTCGATCTTGCGCACCTGCTCGTAGTCGGAAATGGCCTTGTCGAGGTTGCCGCGGACGTCGCCCGCCCCGGCCATCGCCTCGTGCGCCCGGGCGCGACCGAAGTAGGCTCGCGCGCGAAGGCGCGGGTCGCGGCTTTCGTCGAGCACGGTCGAATAGGCCTCGACGG
>JANLFZ010000254.1:767-2641 GCA_024653385.1 Thermoguttaceae bacterium
ACTCGTCGATGGCTTCGGAACGCTGGGTGAAGACCTCGCGCGAGCCGCGCACCAGATGAATGTCGGCCGCGGCCACGGCCGCCCAGTGCCCCACCGCCGTGCCCGTCTGGCTGTCGGCCAACTGTTTGAGCGGCCGGGGATCGCCCGAGTTCGTCGCGTTGCGCAGCGCCGTATAGAACTTCTCCCACGCGGCTTCGTTGCCTTGGGCCGAGCTGCGGCGCCACCACGAGGTTACCGCCAGAACCAGGGCCAAGGCCACGGCGACCACCAAGATCGTCGACCAGTACGGCTTGATACTGACGATCACCTGACCGAGCCAATCGGCCAGGGCATTCTGTTCCAAACGATGACGTTCTTCGCTTTTCATGGGCCTCGAGGCTCGATCGTCGTAGGACGCCCTCCCAGGGCGGGAAAACAGCGCCACCTTTCCGAGTGGTATCGAGAATACCGACAGCCGGTCCGGCCACGAGCCGATACTCGGTTGGGCGGGCCAAACCGTGAAGTATAGGCCCCCCCTTGGAAGCATGTCAAGGCCGGCGCCGCTTCAATCGGCCGCGTGGGTGCATCCTTGCGGCCCCCCACGATGGCGAACGTTTCCCTCATGTTCCTCGGTCGAAGCGAGGTCGCGGCGCGTGGTTGTTCCGACGTTCGCCGGAGCGTATCCTCCCTTATAGACGGTAGACCGAAAGAAGCGGTTTCATGCGATCCCACCGGGCGGATGGGAGCCTATGAACACGAATGCCGATCGCTGGCTGATCCCCACCCGACAGTTCCTTCGCATGTGCCGCCGCAACATGCGGCGCGTGAAGGTCGCCGATTCCACAGGGATGGAGTTGACCGGCGCCGGGTTGCTCATGCGAGCGACCATCCTTCGCCGACTGTTGCGCCGCGGGGTGCTCGGCGCGGACGAAACGACGGTGGGCCTTCTCCTGCCGCCGTCGGTCGCGGCGGTCGTGGCCAATGCCGCGCTGTTTCTCGATTGCCGCGTGCCGGTCAACCTGAACTACACGGTTTCGAACGAGGTGCTCAACCTGTGCATCGCCCGGGGCAAGATCCGCCACGTGCTGACCAGCCGCCGCGTCATGGAACGGTTCGAGAACCTGCGCCCGGCGGCCGAGTTGGTGTATCTGGAGGACCTCAAGGAGCAAGTCTCTCTGGGCGACAAGCTTCTGGCGGCGCTCCAGACGTGGCTCTTGCCGGTGTCGCTCTGGGAGCGGCACTTGGGCCTGTTGAACATTCGCCCCGACGACTTGATGACGATCATCTTCACGTCGGGTTCGACGGGCGACCCCAAGGGCGTGATGCTAAGCCACCGCAACATCGGCAGCAACGTCGAGTGTTTCGATGCCACGCTCCACTTGCGGCGGGACGACGTGCTCTTGGGCATCTTGCCGTTGTTCCATTCGTTCGGCTATACGGTGACGATGTGGGCAGCGCTGATGCTCGAACCGAAGGTCGTCTACCACGTCAACCCGCTGGATTACCATCAGGTGGGCGCGTTGTGCCGCAAGCACCGCGGCACGCTTCTGGTGGCGGCTCCCACGTTCCTTCGCTCCTACGTGCGTCGCATCCCGCCGGAGGACTTCGCCTCGCTCAACCTCGTGATCACCGGGGCCGAAAAGTTGCCGCGCGAGCTGGCCGACGCCTTCGAGAAGCGCTTCGGCGTGCGGCCGCACGAAGGGTACGGCACCACGGAACTGTCGCCGGTGGTCTCGGTGAACATACCGCCCAGCCGCTCGCAGAACCCCGGCCGCGTCGAGGCCAAGGAAGGCACCGTGGGTCGGCCGATCGTCGGGGTCGAAGCCAAGGTGGTGGATCTCGAGACGGGCCGCGATCTCGGGCCGGGGCGTTCGGGAATGCTGTTGATCCAGGGG
>JANLFZ010000254.1:2651-8998 GCA_024653385.1 Thermoguttaceae bacterium
AATGTCATGCTGGGCTACCTCGATCAGCCCGAGAAGACCGCCGAAGTCCTTCGCGACGGTTGGTACGTGACCGGCGACATTGCCGAGATCGACGAGGACGGCTTCATCCGCATCACCGGCCGGGAAAGCCGGTTTTCGAAGATCGGCGGCGAAATGGTGCCCCACATCCGTATCGAGGAAGCATTGACAGGGTTGCTCCAACTGGAGGAAGAGAAAGTCTCGCTGGCGGTCACCGGCGTGCCCGACCCGCGCAAGGGCGAGCGGATCGTCGTGCTCCACACCGGGCTACCCCGGCCGCCGGAGCAACTCTGCCGCGAGCTGGCGGCGACGGGCTTGCCGCCCTTGTGGATCCCCTCGCCCGACAGCTTCCGCAAGGTCGACGAAATTCCGGTCCTGGGGACCGGCAAGGTCGATCTCCGTCGGCTCCGCGAGCTGGCCCTCACCGAGTTTCCGCAGGGGTAATGCCCGGTGAAGGAGCCCCACGGATAAGGGGAACGCAAGCAAACCGTTCGGTGGACAGGGCGTTGACGCTCCCATTGGGCAGGACCTAGAATCTAGGGTGTCGTGGGCCGTCGGGAGGTTGGAGTCGCGTCCCGTGGCCCGATGGGAGGGGCTACTCGGAACTCGACCGGGGTGTTCATCATGGCGGTACTGCGGGCGCTGAAAGGTCTGAGTCCCGGGCAGATCATCCCCCTCAGCGGCGGGTCTGCCGTTCTGGGCCGCCATCCCGATTGCGATATCGTCCTCGATCTCGGGCCTGTCAGCCGCCAACACGCCCGCGTGCTCCAAGTCGGAGACCAGTATTTCGTCGAGGACCTCCACAGCCGCAACGGCACGTTCGTCAACGAGGAGCGGCTTCAGGGACGCCGCGCGCTGGCCGAGAACGACCAGATCCGCATCTGCGATGTGGTCTTTTCGTTCCATTACAGGATGCCGGTGGCGCTGGATCAGCTCACGTCGCCGGACGTCGGCGGTTCGGTCGTCATGGTCGACGACGACCGCGCCGCCGGCGGGTCCACGGTGATGTCGAAGCTCGACGTGCTCAGCGGCAGCACCGGACTGCGCCTGACCGTCAATCCGGAGGTCAAGCTCAAGGCCCTGTTGGACATCGGGAGGAACCTGGGCAGGGCGGTGCGTCTCGACGACCTCTTGCCGAGGCTGTTGGACAACCTGTTCACGATCTTCATTCAAGCCGACCGAGGCTTCATCCTGCTTCGGGACAAGGCCTCCGGCCGGATGGTTCCCAAGGCGGTCAAGTCGCGATCGCCCGACGAGGCCGACGAGATCCGGATCAGCCGCACGATCCTCGACGATGTGATCCAGCGCAAGGAGGCGATTCTCTCGGCGGACGCGGCCACGGACTCGCGTTTCGAGATGAGCGACAGCATTGTCGATTTCCACATCCACTCGATGATGTGCGCGCCGCTGTTGGACAGCGAGGAGGAGGTGCTCGGGATCATCCAGATCGACACGCGCGATCAGCGGCGGCGGTTCAGCCGCGACGATCTCGAAGTGCTGGCGAGCGTCGCGGGCCAGGCGGCGATGGCGGTCGAGAACGCGCAGCTCCACGAGCAGCGGCTCCAGGACGAATTGACCGAACGCGAGATCCTGCTGGCGCACAAGGTCCAGCAGGGCCTGTTGCCGGCCGCCCCGCCCGAACTGCCCGGCTACGAATTCTGCGATTTCTACGAACCGGCCAGGCACCTCGGCGGCGACTATTTCGATTACATCCCGCTCTCCGGCGGACGGCTGGCAATGGCGCTGGGCGACGTGTCGGGCAAGGGGATCGCGGCCTCGCTCTTGATGGCCCGGCTGTCGGCCGAGGTCCGGTATTGCCTGGCCATCCAACCCACCCCGGCCGAAGCGGTCACCCGGCTCAACCGCATCTTTTGCCAAAGCCGGTGGGAGGGCCGGTTCATCACCTTCGTGGTGGCGGTGCTCGACCCGGCCCGGCACGAACTGTGCATCGTCAATGCGGGCCACCTCGCGCCGTTGGTGTGCCGGGCCTCGGGCCGGGTCGAGTCGGTCGGCCACGAATTGAGCGGATTGCCCCTGGGAATCGACACCGACTCGGCCTATCAGCATTGCTACCTCGCCCTGGAGCCGGGCGAGACCCTGGTCCTGTACACCGACGGCATTCCCGACGCGGTGAATCCTGCCGGCGAGTTCTACGGCGCCGAGCGGCTCGTGCGGTTCCTCGAACAGGCCGCCGGGCCGGCGCGGGGACCGGCGGAACCTTCCGGCGGAAACCTCGCGCGGCGCGTGCTGCGCGACGTTCGCGATTTCGTCGCCAACCACGTCCAGACCGACGACATGTGCCTGACCTCGATGAAGCGACTGGCCTAGATGCCCGGCGTGCCCCGGCTCGCGCGGCAGACTCCTCATCGAGCCGGCCATCTGCTACAATACGCCGCTTCGCACGGGGGCGGTGTGAAGTCGGCTTTCTGAGAAGGTAGCCGTTCCCAGGCCGGGCCCCTGCCCCATCAGGCCGAGTGTTCCATGATCAAGCGATTCAACACCGTAGCGATCGTCGGCGTGGGATTGATCGGCGGCTCGATCGGGATGGCCCTGCGCGCGCGCGGGCTGGCCGACCGGGTGATCGGCGTGGGCCGCCGCCAGGCCAGCCTCCGCACCGCGCGCCGCGTCGGCGCGGTGACCAATACCACGGTCGAGTTGGCCAAGGGCGTCGCCGAGGCCGATCTGGTCGTCGTGTGCACGCCGGTCGGACGGATCGTCGAGGATGTGCGCCGGGCGGCCGAACATTGCCCCGAGGGCACCCTCTTGACCGACGCCGGCAGTACGAAGCAACGGATCGTCGAGGCCCTCGACGGCCAGCTTCCGCGGGGATGCCGTTTCCTCGGCAGTCACCCCTTGGCCGGCAGCGAGAAGGCCGGGGCGGCCAACGCCCGAGCCGACCTGTTCGAGGGCCGCGTGGCCTTGTTGACCCCCACGCGCAACACCCGAGCCGAAGATTTCGACGCCCTCGAGGCCTTCTGGTCGCAACTCGGTTCGGTGGTGATTCAGATGAGCCCGGCCGATCACGACCGAGCCCTCGCGCTGACGAGCCACTTGCCGCACCTGATCGCCGCGGCGCTGGCCGGCGTGCAGAGCGAGTGCTATTTTCGCCTGGCCGGGGCCGGGCTGTTGGACACGACCCGCATTGCCGCCGGCGACCCCGAGTTGTGGAGACAGATCTTCGTCCAGAACCGCCAGAATGTGCTGGCGGCCCTCGACCAGTTCGAAGCGCAGTTGTCGGCCTTTCGCGCCGCGATCCGCGACGGGAACGAGGACGCCCTCGAAGAACTCCTCGCCATAGCCAAGAAGAACCGCGATGCTCTGGGAAGTTGACATCTATCCGCGGCACGGACTGCCCGATCTGGCCGCCCGGCGGGTCGTGACCGACGCCGCCGATCTGGGACTGGCCTCGAACCTGTCCGTCGCCGCCGCGCAGGGCTACCTGATCCAGGCCGACCTCGACCGGCAAGCGATCGAGCGAATCGCCACCGAACTGTTGGCCGATCGCGTGGTCGAGCGGACCCTCGTCGCCCCGGTCGGGCACGAAGCCCTGGTCGAGCCGCCGGGCGGGCCTTGTCGGCTCATCCACGTCCTTCCCAAGCCCGGCGTGATGGATCCCGTGGCCCAGAGCGTCACCGCGGCCCTGGCCGATTTCGGCGTCCGCGCCGACGCGGTCCGCACGCTGAAGAAGTACTGGATCGCCGGGCTAGCCGACGACAAGCTGCCCGTGTTGTGCTCGAAAGTGCTGGCCAACGACGCCATCGAGCAGGTGATCGTGGGGCCGCTCCCATTCCGGCGTCTCGATCTGGGCGCCCCGTACGAGTTCGAGCTGGTGACGGTGCCGATCCGCGCGATGGACGATGCGGCACTGGAGCGGCTCAGCCGCCAGGGGCAACTGTTCCTCTCGCTGACCGAGATGCGAACGATCCGCGAGCATTTTGCGACTCTCGGGCGCGATCCCACCGACGTCGAGCTGGAAACCCTCGCTCAAACCTGGAGCGAGCACTGTAGCCACAAGACGCTTGCCGGGCGGATCCGCTACCGCGACGAATCGCGGCAGCGGCAGTTCGAGAACATGCTCAAGGAGACGATCTTTGCCGCCACGCGCGAGATCCGCCGCCGCTTGGGACCCGACGACTGGTGCGTGAGCGTGTTCGAGGACAACGCCGGCGTGGTCCGCTTCGACGACCAGTACCACGTGGCGTTCAAGGTCGAGACGCACAATCACCCCTCGGCCCTGGAGCCCTACGGCGGGGCGAATACCGGCATTGGCGGCGTGATCCGCGATCCCATGGGGACGGGCCTGGGGGCCAAGCCCGTGGCCAACACCGACGTCTTCTGCTTCGCCCCGCCCGACACCCCTGCCGACCAGGTGCCCGCAGGCGTGCTCCATCCGCGGCGGGTGATGCGGGGCGTGGTGGCCGGCGTGCGCGACTACGGCAACCGGATGGGCATTCCCACGGTCAACGGCGCCGTCTATTTCGACTCGCGCTACCTCGGCAATCCGCTGGTCTACTGCGGCAATCTGGGGATCATCCCCCGCGACAAGGCCCGCAAGGAACCCAAGCCGGGCGACCTCGTGGTGGCCGTCGGAGGCCGCACCGGGCGCGACGGCATCCACGGGGCCACGTTCAGCTCGGCCGAACTGACCCACCAGAGCGAAACGCTCTCCGGCGGCGCGGTGCAGATCGGCAACGCGATCACCGAGAAGATGCTGCTCGATGTGGTGCTCGAAGCCCGCGACCGCGGCCTGTACCACGCGATCACCGACTGCGGGGCCGGCGGGTTCTCCAGCGCCGTCGGCGAGATGGGCGAACACATCGGCGCCGAGGTGTGGCTCGAGCGGGCCCCGGTCAAGTACGAGGGCCTCTCGTACACCGAGATCTGGATCTCCGAGGCCCAGGAGCGGATGGTCTTGGCCGTGCCGCCCGAAAAGTGGGACGAACTGGCCGCCCTGTGCGCGTCGGAAGGCGTCGAGGCCACGGTCATCGGGCGGTTCGTGCCCACGGGCCGGCTCGTGCTGAAGTACCAGGGGCACGAGGTGGGCAACCTGGCGATGGACTTCCTTCACAACGGGCGTCCGCCGGTGGTGCGCGAAGCCGTCTACGCGCCGCCGCCCGTTGTGCCCCTTGTGCCGCCGAAGCAAGACGACTATACGGCGGACCTCCGGGCGATTCTCGGCTCGCTCAACGTGGCGAGCAAGGAGTGGATCATCCGCCAGTACGACCACGAGGTGCAGGGCGGAAGCGTGGTCAAGCCGCTGGTGGGCGCGGCCAACGACGGCCCAAGCGACGCCGCCGTGCTCCGGCCGGTGCTCGCGTCGCAGCGCGGCCTGGTCGTGGCCTGCGGCATGAACCCGCGGTACGGCGACCTCGACCCCTACTGGATGGCCGCCAGCGCCATCGACGAGGCGGTGCGAAACTGCGTGGCCGTCGGGGCCGACCCCGACCGGATCGCGCTGTTGGACAACTTCTGCTGGGGGAACACCGACCGGCCCGAAACCCTGGGCAGCCTGGTGCGGGCCGCCTTGGCCTGCCACGACGTGGCGTTGGCCCTCGGAACGCCTTTCATCAGCGGCAAGGACAGTCTGAACAACGAGTTCCGCCCGGCCGAGGGCCAGCCGATCTCGATTCCGCCGTCGCTGTTGATTAGCGCCCTGGGCCAGATCGCCGAGGTGCGCCGCGCCGTGACGATGGACCTGAAGGAGCCGGGCAATTACTTGTACCTCGTGGGTCTGACGCGGAACGAGTTGGGCGGGTCTCACTTCGCGCTGGTCGCCGGACTGGCGGGCGGCCATGTGCCCAAGGTCGATGCCCCGCGAGCCAAGGCGACATTCGCGGCCCTGCACCGGGCGATCCGCCGCGGGTTGGTCCGGGCGTGCCACGACTTGAGCGAGGGTGGACTGGCCGTGGCGGCGGCCGAAATGGCCTTTGCCGGCGGCCTGGGGCTCGACATCGACGTTGATCGCGTGCCGTGCGAGCCCGACGCGGCCGACTCCGCCGTGCTCTTGTTCAGCGAATCGAACACGCGGTTTTTGTGCGAAGTCCCGCCGCAGTACGCCGACGCGTTCGAGGCCGTTTTCTCCGGCGAGCAACGTTCAGGCGAAGCCGTGCCGTGCCGACGAATCGGCACGGTAATCGACCTGGCGCGGCTCCAAGTGCGCTTCAAGGACACGCTGATCATCAGCGCCGATCTCGACTCGCTTAAGGAGGCCTGGCAACGCCCCCTGCGGTGGTAACCAGCTTACCCTTCGTCATTCGTCATTCATCATTCATCATTCGCCATGCCCCAGCCCCGCGTCCTTGTCCTGCGTGCCCCGGGCACGAACTGCG
>JANLFZ010000255.1 GCA_024653385.1 Thermoguttaceae bacterium
CCAATAGGCTCTTCACGGCGAGCCGATCCAGCCTGGTAGCCCATCCGTCATGTCCGATCCCGCTCCCGACCCTTACGCCGCCTGGCGCAACCCCAGCTACCGTCTCTATGCGGCCGGTTGGTTCGCGATGACCTTCGGGGCCATGATGGAGGGCGTGGCGATCCGGCTGGTGGTCTATCAGTGGACGGGCGACTATCTGGCGTTGGGGTGGATCGGGCTGGTGCGCGCGCTGCCCGTGCTGCTGTTGGCGATTCCCGGCGGACAGCTCGCCGACCGGCTCGACCGCCGCCGGGTAGTCGTCTTCATGTTGGGGCTTAGCCTGCTGGTTTCGCTGGGGCTGGCCGCGGCCGTGCGATGGGAACTGCCGCTAGCCTGGATCTATGTCCTGTTGGGCATCGGGGCGGTCAGCCAGGCCTTGGGGGGACCGTCACGCGCGGCGCTGTTGCCTCAGATCGTTCCCCAAGAGAGCTTCCCCAATGCCGTCACCTGGAACACCAGCGTGTTCCAGATCGCCTCGATGACCGGACCGGCCGCGGGCGGATTTCTGATCGACTGGGCGGGCGGCGCCGCGCAGTGCTTCCTGCTGGTGGCGCTCTGCCGGCTCGTGTCGCTGGCGTCGCTGGCCGGGGTCCGCTACCGCGCGGCCGAACGCTCGGGCGAGTCGGTATCGCTCGAAAGCCTCGTTGCCGGCGTCGGGTTCGTCTGGCGGAACAAGGTGATTCTCGCCACGATCACGCTCGACCTGTTCGCCGTGCTCTTGGCCGGGGTGACCTACCTCTTGCCCGTGTTCGCCGAAGACATCCTCAACGTCGGCGCCCGCGGCCTGGGCCTGCTCCAATCGGCCGAGGCGGCTGGGGCCGTGGCCATGGCGGTCCTGTTGGCGCATCGGAGGCCGATGCGGCGGGCCGGGCGGACGCTGCTGTGGGCCGTGGCCGGCTTCGGCGCGGCGACGATCGTCTTTGGGTTGTCGCGGTGGTTTCCTCTGTCGCTGGCCATGATGTTCGTCCTCGGCGCGCTGGACAACATCAGCGTGGTGGTGCGGCACACGCTCGTGCAGATGCTCACCCCCGACGCGATGCGAGGCCGCGTCTCGGCGGTCAACAACATTTTCATCGTGGCCTCCAACGACCTGGGGGGCGTCGAATCGGGCATCGCGGCCCATTTTCTCGGGCCCGAAGGCTCCGCGGTCCTGGGGGGCGCCGGGGCCATCGGCGTGGTGATCGGGGTGGCGCGGGTCTGGCCCCAGATCCTCCAAATCGGCGCCCTGGCGGATGTGCGTCCCCTGGAGGCTGCCGAGGCCGAGGAACGGGCCGACGAGGAGCGGGCGGCGCGCACCTAAACGATGCAGCGCTAGACGCGGGTGGCCAGGCCCCTAGCGCGCCGCGGCGGATTCCTTGCGGCCGGGCGGTTGGCCGTTGCCGCTTGCCGGCACGCCCGCTGCCTCGACCACGTCGTACGTCCGGCCGCGGCAGATCCCCTGCCGGTAGTCTTCGTGCGCCTGTTCGGCCAGCAGGGTCCCGTGGGGCGTGGGGTATTTCCCGGTGATGCACGCCTGGCAAAGCTGTTCGGCCTCCAGCCCGATCGCCCGGGCCACCGACTCGACCGGCAAGTACCGCAACGAGGTGGCCCCGAGGTGCTCGGCCATCTGTCGTTCGATCTGGGGCGACAGCGGCTCTCCCTGAAGGAACCTGGGCGCGAACAACTCGCCGACGGTCGACATGTCGATGCCGTAGAAGCAGGGCGAGATGATCGGCGGGCAAGCCACGCGCACGTGGATCTCCTTGGGCTTGCCGAGTTGATACATCCGCTCCAAGAGGGCCTTCATCGTCGTCGAGCGGACGATCGAGTCCTCGACCAGAAACACGCGCCGGCCTTCGAGCACCTCGCGCAGCGGCGTGTACTTGGTCTGGGCCTTCTTGGCGCGGCTTTCGGCGCCCTCGATGAACGTCCGGCCGCTGTACCGGTTGCGGATCAGGCCCTCCAGACACGGCACCCCGAGCTTGTAGGCCATGGCCGCGGCCGCCGCCTTGCTGGTGTCGGGCACGGGCACGACGATCGTGTCGGCGTCGACCGGCACGGTCTCGAGCCGGGCCAGTTCCTCGCCGAGGGCCTTGCGCGCCATGTACACGCTGCGCCCGTCCAGCGTGCTGGCGACGTTCGAAAAGTAGATCCACTCGAAGAAACAGTGCGCCCGGCGCGGACTCGGCGCGAACCGCTGGATCTCCAGGTGGCCCCCGGTGATCGCAATGACCTGGCCCGGCTGCACGGAGCGGATGTTCTCGGCCGAAAACCCCAGGTTCAACAGCGCCACGCTTTCGCTGGCCGCGGCGAACAGCGGGCCCTCGATCGCGTAGCTGAGGGGCTTGATCCCCAGAGGGTCGCGGGCGACCAGCATGTCGCCCAGCGCATCGAGAAACACGAGGCTATACGCCCCGTCGAACCGGGCCGCCAGCTCGCGGCACACCTCGACCAGCGAGGGCCGGGCTTGCCGGGCCAGGGCCGTGCTGATCGCGTGCATGATGATCTCGGTGTCGGTTTCCCGGGCGAGGTGATTGTCGGCGTTCTCGAGCAACTCGGCCCGCAACTGCGGGTAGTTGGCCAATTGCCCGTTGAACGCGAAGCTGAACCACTTGTGCTTCTTGATGTGGTGCCGCTCGAAGGGCTGGGCGTAGCTGCGGTCATCGGCCCCACAGGTCGCGTAGCGCACGTGTCCGATCGCGGCGATGCCGCTGTACTCCCGCATCAGGCTCTCGTACTTGCCGCGGTGGTTGAGGCGGAACACCTCGGCCACGGTGCCCACTTCCTTGTGGGTGTCGATGAGCTGGTTTCGCCCGGGGAGATACGTCGTCATCCCGGCCGCCAACTGTCCGCGGTTCTGGATGTCCAGAAGGATGCGCGGCATGAGGCGGCAAACCTGCGTGGGGTCGTGCCCGGGACACAAGGGGCTAACCCCCCGGTCTGGCAGGTGATAGATCGCCGCCACCCCGCACTCTTCGTGCAACTGGCTCATGAAGCAGGGCACCCCCCGGAAAGGCAACGAACGGGCAACGCTCCTTGTTCATTTTAGAAGCGCCGCCCCTCCTCCACAACCAGGCCGCGCCGGCCATGTCGCTCTTGAACAGTCGGCAAGGCTTGATTAGCCTGTGCTATAGCGGCCCAACGACGCACCCAATGGAGGGAAAGTACCTTGCCCACCCCCGACAAGCCGTTGCGCATCATTAACAGCGTGGCACCCATCCGCATTGCCGATTTCGGCGGATGGACGGACACTTGGTTCGCCAAGTTCGGCAAGGTGCTCAACGTGGCCGTATACCCGCTGGCCGAGGTGCAGATGCGCGTGTTCCACCGCGATGGCCAGCGTCCGCCCATCACGATCTACGCCGAGAATTACGGCGAGCGGTACACGCTCGAAGGCGTTGGGGGCACCTACGACCGGCATCCCCTCTTGGAGGCCGCGCTGCGGTTCATGGGCGTGCCGGACGACTTGGCCCTGGAGATCGACATCTTCAGCGAAGCGCCGGCCGGGGCTTCGACCGGCACCAGCGCCGCCGTGAGCGTCTCGCTGGTCGGCGCGCTGGACCTTCTGACCCCCGGACGGCTCACGCCACACGAGGTGGCCCGCGCCGCACACCGCATCGAAACCGACTTGTTGCACCAGCAATCGGGCGTGCAGGACCAGTTGGCGTCGGCGTATGGTGGCATCAACTACATCGAGATCCTCGAATACCCGCACGCCATCGTCAGCCCGTTGCACGTGCCGCAGGCCGTGGAATGGGAATTGGAGCGCCGGCTGTCGCTGGTCTTTCTGGGCCAGTCGCACAGCTCGTCGAGGGTCCACGAGCGGGTGATCGAGGAGTTGGAAGACGCCGGTCCAGACGCCGAGAAACTCCGGCCGCTGCGCCGAACGCCCATGCATGCACGCGATGCGCTGTACGCGGGCGACTTCGTGGCGCTGGGCAAGGCGATGATCGAGAACACCGAGGCCCAAGCGAATCTCCACCCCGATCTGGTCAGCCCGCGCCATCAGGCGGTCATCGACGTGGCCCGCCGTCACGGCGCCCTGGGGTGGAAGGTCAACGGCGCCGGCGGGGACGGCGGCTCCGTGACGCTCTTGGGAGGTCCGCAGACCGCGGCGAACCGGGCCATGCTCCGCGCCATCGCCACCGAGGTGCCCGGCACGCAGAACATCCCCATCTACCTCAGCCCGGCCGGGCTGCGCGTATGGGAGGTGGCCCCCGCGTAGCCGACGCTGGGGCAAATCCGTCGCGTGGCCGCGGCGAACGCTCAGAAGCAGCACTTCGCCTTGGCGGGCTTTCCGGTGTAGAACTCGCCGGGGGCGGCCTTCTTGTGCTGGAACTTGGCCGGCTTGATCATCTTCTCGAGCTTGGGCGGCTTGAGAAGCTGTCCGCCCACCGACACGCTCGGCAAACCCAGAAAACCAACCAGTGCCAGCACCAAGAGGATTCGTCGCATGGCTCGCTCCTTGTCGAGGTCCGAGAGGCTATGAGCGCCAAACGCTCGGCACCTACCGCGCCGAGTCGCGGCTGCGCAACTGTAGCTCAAGGCGCCCGAGACGCCATCCTAGTTGGGGCATTTGCCCCCGGCTACCCCCCGCTTCGGGTCCGAGCCATCTCGTGCGCGGAATGAACAGGTTGGAACTGGCAGACCCGCTTTCGCCGCGCGAATCGGGCAAGAGGGCTTCTGTGCCGAGCGTGACCTTGGGTATACTAACGGCCTATGAAACAACAAGTTGGGCAAACCCACCCGAAGCAGGAATCGCGGCGTCCTTGCTCTGTCGGCCTGCCCACCTGGGGTTCCGCTCGCCCAAACCGTCACATTTCACGGGAAGGTTAGCGGCGGTGTGACGAATGCCTCGCGAACCGGTCCTTAGCCAGCCGATCGAGCCGAACGACGACGATCGCGCCTTGCGTCCCCAGCGCATGGGGGAGATGGTCGGGCAGCGCGAAGTGTACGCCCGAATTCAGATCGCGGTCGATGCGGCGTCCAAACGAGGCGAACCGCTTGGCCATATTCTCTTCGACGGCCCCCCTGGGTTGGGCAAGACCACGTTTGCCACGTGTATTCCCCGCGAATTAGGGGTTAGCTTCCAGATTGCCAGCGGGGCGACGCTCAAGGCTCCCAAGGACCTTGTGCCCTATTTGACGAATGCCGAAGAGCGGTCCGTGCTGTTCATCGACGAGATCCACCGGATGCAGAAGGCCGTCGAGGAGTTCTTGTATCCGGCCATGGAGGATTTCCGCATCGACTTGACGCTTGGCGAGGGGGTCAACGCGCGGACCTTCAATATGCCGCTCAAACCCTTCACGCTGATCGGCGCCACCACGCGAACCGGTCTGCTTTCGGCGCCCCTGCGCGATCGGTTCCAGATGCGCGAACACCTCGACTTCTACACGGTCGAGGAGTTGTCCGAAATCGTGCGGCGTAACGCGGGCAAGCTCCGCGTCGGGATCGAGGACAACGCCTCGATCGAAATCGCCAGCCGCAGCCGGGGGACCCCGCGACTGGCAAACAACCGCCTGCGATGGGTCCGCGACTACGCCATCAGCCGGGCCAACGGCCGCATCACCCTCTCCGTCGCCCGCGATGCCCTCGACATGCAGGGAATCGACCGGCTGGGCCTGGACGCCCAGGATCGGAAGTACCTCACGGTGATCGCGCGGGTGTTCGGCGGCGGACCCGTGGGCGTCGAGGCGGTCGCGCACACGATGAATCTCGCCCCCGACACGCTGATCGACGAGGTCGAACCCTATCTGCTCCGCTCCGAATTGATCGTCCGCACCCCGCGCGGACGCCGCCTGACCGCTGCCGGCTTCGAACACATCGGCCTGGCGCCGGGCGAGGATGCGGCCAAGAGCGGACAACGCCTGCTGTTCGATTAGCTGCTGGCGCTGCGATAGCTCGACAGGGCGCGATGGAACAGCCAGCGGGAACCAGCCAGGCTGACCACCGCGGCCACCAAGGCGAACAAAGGCAGAAGCCACTCGTCGGCCGTACGCGGCGCCAGCGGTCCGGCGAGGAACCGGGCCGGCACGTTGATGACCACCAGCACGGGAATAATGAACGTGAAGAACCACCGCAGCGGACTGCCGAAGGTCCCGCGGTAGATCTCCCTCGGATACCGGGCGAAATTGGTGATGTAGAACCAGAAATCGTACAGCGTCTGGTTCCGCCCCAGCCACACGCTCGACGCCGCCAGTGCAATCATCAGGCCATAGAGAATCGTCACGCCGCAGGCCACGTAGGCCAGGTACAGCGCGGCTTGGAGGGGGCTCGGCACGTGCCCGAGCTGCGCCAGCGCGTAGATCATCAAGATCGCCCCGAAGATCAAATTCGCCACCGATGCCCACTCGATCCGCTGGAGGGACACCAGAAACTGGGTGTCGATCGGCTTCAACAGCGCGAAATCGAGCGAACCGGTGCGGATCATCTCGCTGAACTCGTCGGCGTTGGTCATGAACAGGCCCTGGACCAGGCCGTTGACCACATAGGTCGTTGCCAGAAACACGAAGAACTCGTGTTTTCCCCAGCCCGTGCCCGCCCCGAGCATGGGCGTGTACTCGAAGACCAAGATGTAGAAGGCCAGGTTCATCGCCATCCACGCCAGCGACGAGGCCATCTCGACGAGGAAGTTCGCGCGGAACGTCATGTCGCGCACGAGGCTGTTTCGCGCGAACAGTGCCAGCACTTTGAGGTAGTTCGGGCCGTCGCGCATGTCACCCTCCGAACCCGCTGTAGTGCCGCACGCCGCGGCAAAACGCCACCCGGGCCGTCACAATGAAAAATGCCACCCAACCACACTGGATCGCCAACCCCCACGCTAACTCCGCGCCGGCGATCTTGCCGAGAAACACCGCCGACGGGAAGTACGCCAGGTATACCAGCGGCGTCGACTTGACGAGGCTACCCCACGCGCCGGGCAGCATGTCGATCGGGAACATGTGCCCCGAGAAGAAGAAATTGAACAGCATGTAGATCCACAGGAGCGAGCTGACTTCCAGCGTCCAGAAGCCGACCATGCCGATCAGCGCTTCGAGGAAGAACCCCAAGAGGAACGACAAGACCAGCGACGCCACGTAGGCCAGCATCGTCAAGCCGTCGGGCCAGCCGGGGAAATAGCCGCGCAGCAAGTAAAACACCGCCGCAAAGGGCACCAAGGCGACCGCGTAGTACACCAGCTTGTGCGCCATGCGATACAGAAGCAAGAACCCGATCATGTCGACCGGCTGGATGAGGTACTTCTTGACCGCGCCGCTGCGGATGTCGCGCGCGATGCCCGAGGCCAACCCCGGCATGCTCGAAAACGCCCGGCTGACCATCGTCAAGAGATACTAGGCGATGAAGTCCGGGTAGGTGTAGCCGGCCACGTTCTGGGCGGGCCCGCCGCCGGCCTCGAGCGCCGAGAACACCGCACCCCACAGGAAGATCTGGGTGACGATCGGCAAGAACCGCATCAGCGTCCCCAAGGCGAAGTCGCCCCGATAGACCAGCCGTTCCTCGATGCTGATCCGCAGGATCGTCCACCAGAGGGTTGCGCGGGCAAGCATGGGGGCGGGAATTGGGGACCGGGATTGGGGATTGGCGGGCAACAGGCTCTGGTCGTTCGGTGCCGGTCACCTCCAATCCCTAATCCCTAATCCCCAATCCCTAATCTCGCCTCGCTTTTTCCAGCCAGGGAGAACATCTCGGCGATGACTTCTTCCAACGGAGGGTCTTCCACGCTGACGTCTTCCACCGCGTACGTGGCCAGAATGCTTCCGAGCACCTCGGGGACCGTGTTTCGGGGCACGCGGAGTTTGATGCGCGGGGCCTCGCTCGACAGGATCTCTCCGTACCGGCCAAGGTCAGCCGGGACTTCGCCGTCGGACATCAACAGGGAAACCACCTTCGATCGGCTGAAGCGGTCGACAATGCCGTCCAGCGAGCCGTCGTACACGATCCGGCCCGAGGCAATCATCACCACGCGGCGGCATAGGGCCGCCACGTCCTTCATGTAATGGCTCGTCAGCAAGATCGTGATGCGCCGCGATTGCTGGTAGTGACGCAGAAAACCTTGGACCTGGTACTGGGCAATCACGTCGAGGCCGATGGTCGGCTCATCGAGGAATAACACTTCGGGCGAATGGAGCAAGGCGGCAATCAACTCCATCTTCATCCGCTCGCCCAGCGACAGCTCGCGGACCGGCTGCGACAGCAGGTGGCGCACTCCCAGCATGTCGGTCAACTCGTCGCGGGTGCGCTCGAACTGACGTGGCTCGATGCGGTAGATCTGCTGGTGCAGGCGGAACGATTCGGCGGCCGGCAGGTCCCACCAAAGCTGGTTCTTCTGGCCCATCACCAAGGCGAAGCGGCGGCGATAGGCGTTCTCGCGCTTCCAGGGGACGTGGCCCAACACCCGGGCCGAGCCGCTGGTGGGCGTCAGGACGCCCGACAGGAGCTTCAAAGTCGTCGTCTTGCCAGCCCCGTTCGGTCCCAGGAATGCCACGAACTGCCCCTGCTCGACGGTCAAGTCGATCGAACGAACCGCCTCGACCACGCGATACTCGCGCCGAAACAGCCCGCGAACCGAGGCAACGAGCCCCTCTTTCTTCTGGTAGACTCGGTAGGACTTCGACAGTCCCTCGACTTCAATGACGGCCATGGTCCCGGCATTATACCACACCAACCCGAAGCGCTAGCGAGGGGCATCGGTGGCGCTGGCGAGAGGCCGGCGGCAAGGCTCGCCAGGGCCAAGCAACCAGCCCCGAAACACGAACCCTCGCTGGCGCTTCGGGTTAGTGTCTCCATACCAACCCGAAGCGCTAGCGAGGGGCCATCGGCGGTGCTAGCGAGGGGCATCGGTGGCACTGTCGAGGCGCTATCGGCAAGGCTGGCCAGGGCCAAGCAACCAAGGCCCGAAACACGAACCCTCGCTGGCGCTTCGGGTTAGTGTGTGCCGGCTCGCGATGTCGTTCGGAGCCGCTCCCGGTTTCCTGCGATC
>JANLFZ010000256.1 GCA_024653385.1 Thermoguttaceae bacterium
CGGTCCTTGGGAAGCTCGTCGTCCGGCAGCCGCTCCCAACGAATGAACGAAACATCGGGGGCACGGACCCGACCCGGGAAGAGCCTCAGAAAACCATCCCCCGTCAGCACGACCCCCAAGTTGCGGTCGTCGAGGAAATTGCGAATCAACTGGATCAGGGTGCCGGCCAAGAGCGACTCGAACGAACTCATGACCTTCTCCACGAGAATGCCGTCGACCAGCTCGCAGATCCGATCGGTGCGGGCCATCACGCGGAGCACGTCCTCTTCCGTGGCCGTACCGGGGGCGGGAAAGGTCCGGATGCGTTCGGCGGGGATGCCGCCAAGCCGCTGTTGCACGTCGGCAAAGGTCCAATCCATCGGACCCGCGGGGGCGGAAACCGAAGGGGCTGTCGCCATCGGCAACTCCGTGGAGGGGTCAAGAGTCCTGTCGTTGCCGCGTTCTTGTTCCGGTCGAACCTAGTGTTCCTCGCGTTTCGAGCCATCGCCGCCCTGGGTGAACAGTTCGTCCAGCTTGCTGGCGATGCGGGCGGTCTGTTCGTCGGCGGCCGCTTCGGCCGGGGTGGGAGCGGCTTCTTCGCCGGGCGCGGGTTCCAACAGCGCAAACGACGGGCGCGGCGTGGGCTCGCGTCGGGCCCCGATCTCGGCAATGGCCGACGGCCGCAAACGGACCTCGGCATCCTGGTACCACCGGAAACCCGTGCCCGCCGGAACCAACCGCCCGAGAATCACGTTCTCCTTCAGGCCGACCAGGCGATCGACCTTGCCGGCCAGGGCCGCCTCGGTGAGGACCTTGGTGGTCTCCTGGAAGCTGGCGGCCGAGATGAAGCTGGAGCTTTGCACCGCGGCCTTGGTGATTCCCAAGAGTTGGGTGCTGGCGGTGGCGGGCGTGGGCCGGGTGAACTTGGCGGGCCGGCCGCCGCTGGCTTCGAACTGGGCATTCTTCTGTTCGAGGATCTCGCGCCGGACGATGTCGCCCTCCTTGAAATCGGTGTCGCCGGGGTCCGTGACCTTGACGCACCCGACGAGCTGCTCGTTCTCGCGACGGAAGTCGAACTTGTCCATCACGCTGCCTTCCAAGAGGCCGGTGTCGCCGCCCGATTCGACTTTCACCTTGCGAAGCATCTGGGCGACGATGATCTCGATGTGCTTGTCGTTGATCTCGACGCGCTGGCTGCGATAGACGTTCTGGATCTCGCGGACGAGGTAGTGCTGCACGGCCTCCTCGCCGGAGATGCGGAGGATATCGTGCGGGACCAGCGGCCCGTCGACCAGGGCCTCGCCGGCGCGGACGAAGTCGCCCGCGTGGACGCGCAGGTGCTTGCCGTGCGAAACGAGGTGCTCGCGTTCGATGCCGGTCTCGCTGCGGACGATGATGGTCCGCTTGCCGCGGCGTTTCTCGCCCAGAAGTTCGACGGTGCCGTCGATCTCGGCGATGACGGCGGGGTCCTTGGGCTTGCGGGCCTCGAAGATTTCCGTGACCCGGGGCAGACCGCCGGTGATGTCCTGGGTGCCGGCGACCTCGCGGGGCGTCTTGGCCAGGAGCGTGCCCGCCGAGATCTGCTGCCCTTCCTCGACCTCGATGTGCGCCTTTTCGGGGAGGTAGTAGAAGTCGAGGATCTTGCCCGAGGCGTCCTCGAGGACGATCTGGGGGTGCATGTCGCCCTTGTGCTCCATGATGAAGCGTCGGGTCGTGCCGGCGGCGTCCTTCTCGACCCGCATGGTCTCGCCTTCCTGGATGTCCTCGTAGCGGACCTTGCCGCCGACCTCGGCGATGATCGGGATCGCGTGGGGGTCCCACTCGCAAAGGACCTGACCCGGCTGCACCTCCTTGTTTTCCTCGACGAGCAGGTGGGCGCCGGCGGGCACCTCGTACTTCTCGAGTTCGCGGCCCTTGGGGTCCAAGAGGAGGATTTCGCCGTTGCGGGTGAGCACGACGTTCTGGCCGGCGTCGTTCCGCACGACCTTCAGCCGGGTGAACTTGACCACGCCGGCCCGCTTCGCCTTGATGTCCTTCTCCTCCACCGCGCGGTGGGCGGTACCGCCGATGTGGAAGGTCCGCATGGTGAGCTGCGTGCCGGGCTCGCCGATGCTCTGGGCCGCGATGATGCCCACGGCCATGCCCTCCTCGACCAGCGCGCCGGTCGAAAGGTCCATGCCGTAGCACAACGCGCACACGCCCAAGGGCGCGTCGCACGTCATGGGGCTTCGGACCTGGATCTTCTCCAGGCCCAGTTCCTCGATTTTCCGGCCGATCTCCGCGGTGATCAGTTCGTTCTCGCGGACGATGACCTCGTCGGTGATGGGGTTGACGATGTTCGCGCGGCTGACGCGCCCCTTGACCGAGTCGGCCAGGCTCACTTCGACCTTTTCGCCGCGGTAGATCACTCCCTTGGTAATGCCCTGGGTAGTGCCGCAGTCGTGCATGGTGACGACGACGTTTTGGGCCACGTCGGCCAGCTTGCGCGTCAGGTAACCCGAGTCGGCGGTCTTCAGCGCGGTGTCGGCCAACCCCTTGCGCGCCCCGTGCGTCGAGCTGAAGTACTCGAGCACGGTCAGGCCCTCGCGGAAATTCGCCTTGATGGGCGTCTCGATGATCTTGCCCGACGGCTTGGCCATCAGCCCGCGCATCCCGGAAAGCTGGCGGATCTGCTCGACGCCGCCGCGGGCGCCCGAGTGCGCCATGAGGAAGATCGGGTTGACGTAGCCCGGGTAGCGCTGGTCGGACTCCAGTTCGCGCATCATCTGGGCGGTGATTTCCTCGCGGGCGTGCGTCCAGGCGTCGAGAACCTGGTTGTACCGTTCCCCCTCGGTGATGATGCCCTTCTGGTAGAGCTTGAGGATCCGCATGACCTTCTTTTCGGCCTCGGCGATGACGCGGGCTTTATTGCCGGGCGTGATCAGGTCGTCGGTGGCGAACGACAGCCCGCTCCGCGTGCTCATGCGGAAGCCCATCCGGTTCATGTCGTCCAACAGGTCGATCGTGGCGCGCCGCCCGAGCATCTCGTAGCAGTCGGAGATCACCCCGGCCAGGGCCGAAGACCGCATGGGCTCGTTGTAGTAGGGCATGCCCGCCGGCAGCATCGCGTTGAACATCACGCGTCCGACGGTCGTGTCGATGATGGAGCCGTGGGCGATTTCGGGGCGGTTCTTCACTCCGCGGTTGGGAGGCAGGCGGAGCTTGATCATCGAGTGCGTGTCGACCTTGCCGAGCGAGTACGCCAGTTGGACCTCGTCGATCGAGCTGAACACCATGCCCTCGCCCTTGCGGTTCGGCAGGGCCATCGTGATGTAGTAGCAGCCCATCACCACGTCCTGCGAGGGGCTGATGATCGGCGCGCCGTTGGCCGGGCTGAAGATGTTGTTCGTGGACATCAACAGCGTGTGGGCCTCGACCTGGGCCTCGATCGACAACGGCAAGTGGACCGCCATCTGGTCGCCGTCGAAGTCGGCGTTGAACCCCTTGCACACGAGCGGGTGCAGCTTGATCGCGTTGCCCTCGACGAGCACCGGCTCGAACGCCTGGATGCCCATGCGGTGCAGCGTGGGCGCCCGGTTCAGGAGCACGGGGTGGTTGCGGATGACCTCCTCGAGGATGTCCCACACCTCCTCGTCCTTGCGCTCGAGCATCTTCTTGGCGCTCTTGATCGTGTCGGCGTGGTTGAGTTCCTTCAGCCGGCGGATGATGAACGGCTGGTAGAGTTCCAGGGCGATTTTCTTGGGCAACCCGCACTGGTGCAGCCGCAGCGTGGGCCCCACGACGATGACGCTCCGCGCGGAGTAATCGACGCGCTTGCCCAGCAGGTTCTCGCGGAACCGCCCCTGCTTGCCCTTGATCATGTCCGTCAGCGACTTCAGCGGCCGGTTGCTCGACCCGAGCACCGGGCGCTTGCAGCGGTTGTTGTCGAACAGGGCGTCGACCGACTGCTGGAGCATCCGCTTCTCGTTCTTGATGATCACCTCGGGCGCGTTGAGGTCCACGAGCTTCTTGAGCCGGTTGTTCCGGTTGATGATCCGGCGATAGAGGTCGTTCAGGTCGCTCGTGGCGAAGTTGCCCGAATCCAACAGCACCAGCGGGCGCAGGTCCGGCGGGATCACCGGGATCACGTCGAGCACCATCCACTCGGGCCGGTTGTCGCTGTCGCGGATCGACTCGACGATCTTCAGCCGGTTGATCAGATCCTTCTTCTTCTGCTTGGAATTCGTCTCGGCCAGCTCCTTGCGGAGGTCGCGCGAGAGCTGCACCAGGTCGAGGTCCGCCAGCAGCTTGCGGATCGCTTCGGCCCCCATGTCGGCCTTGAAGGCCGAGTCGCCGTACTCGCGGCGGGCGTTGCGGTACTCCTCCTCGGTCAGGAGCTGTTGGGGCTTCAAGGGGGTCGTGCCGGGATCGGTCACCACGTAGTCCTGGAAGTAGATGATCTTCTCGAGACTCGTGGTCTTCATGTTCAACAGCGTGCCCAGCCGGCTCGGCATCGCCTTGAAGAACCAGATGTGGACCACGGGGGCCGCCAGCTCGATGTGCCCCATCCGCTTGCGCCGGACGCGGCTATGGGTGATCTTCACGCCGCAGCGATCGCAGATCATCCCCTTGTACTTCATGCCGCGGTACTTGCCGCAGGCGCACTCCCAGTCCTTCTCGGGGCCGAAGATCCGTTCGCAGAACAGGCCGTCCTTCTCGGGCCGATAGGTGCGGTAGTTGATCGTTTCGGGCTTCTTCACCTCGCCGAACGACCAACTGCGGATGTCGTGCGGCCTGGCGAGACTGATCTTCACCGCCGCGTAGTCATTGATCCGATCGTAAGAGGTGTCGCCACTGCTCACTGCTGGCACTCCTTGTCCGGGAAAACGTGAAGGATGAGGGAGGAAAGATGAAGGACGAAAGACGAAGGAGCAGCGATCGCCGCTCCCGTCCTTGACGCCGGTCCTTCAACTAGCGCCGCTCATCGCTCACCCTCGTGTTTGGTGTGGTTCGGCCTTCCGCTTTCACCCTTGTCGCTCATCCTCTAGATCCGGCCCTTTTCGAGCTGCATGTTCAGCGGATTTCGTTCGTCAGCACGTCGAAGCTGGCCGGGGTGCCCGCCTCGAGCGTGTTTTCGCCCTTGACCATCGATTCGTAGATCTTGGTGCGTCCTTCGACGTCGTCGCTCTTGACGGTGAGCAATTCCTGGAGGATGTACGCGGCCCCGTAGGCTTCCAGGGCCCAGACCTCCATTTCGCCGAACCGCTGGCCGCCGAAGCGGGCCTTGCCGCCCAGGGGTTGCTGCGTGATGAGCGAATACGGGCCGGTGGACCGGGCATGGACCTTGTCGTCGACCAGATGGTGGAGCTTGAGCATGTAGATGTAGCCCACGGTCACCTGCTGCTCGAAGGGCTCGCCGGTCCGGCCGTCGTACAGCGTGGTCTTGCCGCTGCGAGGCAACCCGGCCTTCTCCAACGCATCGCGGATCTCGTCCTCGCCGGCGCCGTTGAACACGGGGGTGATGGCCTGGAACCCCAGTTTGGCGCCGGCCCAGCCGAGGTGCGTCTCCAGAATCTGGCCCACGTTCATGCGGCTGGGCACGCCGAGGGGGTTCAGCAGGATCTGCACCGGGGTGCCGTCGGCCAGGTAGGGCATGTCTTCCTTGGGGAGGATCTTGGCGATGACGCCCTTATTGCCGTGGCGGCCGGCCATCTTGTCGCCGACCGAGATCACGCGCTTGGCCGCGATGTAGACCTTGACCATCTGGAGCACGCCGCTGCGCAGCTCGTCGCCCCGCTTCATCGAGTTCAGTCGCCGGTCTCGGTCGTCGATGGCGGCCTCGACCAAGGGCCAGCGATCCCGATAGATCTTCTCGATCTCGGCCTTGCGCTGGGGGCTGCGCACGTCGAGCCGGTCGAGGCGGAAGCGGGCCGCCTGCTCGGCCACGTAGCGGTGCTCTTGGCCCTCGACCAACGGATTGCCGTCCTCGTCGGTGAGCTTCTTCTTGAGCACGTCCTCGATCTGCTTGACCATCGCCCCGAACGCCTCGGCGATCTTGGCGTTGCCCTCGGCCTCGATGGTCTTGAGGTCCTGCTCGAACTGCTTCTTCTCCTCCTCGGAGAGGCTCATGCGGCGGGAGAACTTCTGGGTGGCGATGACGATGCCCTCGATGCCCGAGGGCACTTCGAGCGAATCGTTCTTGACGTCCTCGCCCGCCCGGCCGAAGATCGCGTGGAGGAGCTTCTCCTCGGGGGTCAGCTCGGTCTTCGATTTCGGCGAGACCTTGCCGACGAGGATGTCGCCCGGCCGGACGAACGTGCCCACGCGCACGATGCCGTTTTCGTCGAGATTGCGGAGGGCCTTTTCGCTGACGTTGGGAATGTCGCGGGTGAATTCCTCGCGGCCGAGTTTCGTCTCGCGGATCTCGATGTCGAACTCCTCGATGTGGATCGAGGTGTACGTGTCGTTCTCCACCAGCTCCTCGCTGATGATGATGGCGTCCTCGAAATTGAAGCCGTCCCAGGCCATGAAGGCGGCCAGGACATTGCGCCCCAGGGCCAGCTCGCCGTGGTAGGTGGCCGCGCCGTCGGCGATCACCTCGCCCTTGGCCACCTTCTGCCCGACGCGGACGATCGGCTTCTGGTTCTGGCAGGTGCGCTCGTTGAGGCCCACGAACTTCCGCAGTTTGTAGACGTCCTTGCCGATTTCGATGCGCCGGCCGTCGACGTAGGTCACTTCGCCGGCGTTCTTGGCGCGGATGATCATGCTCGAGTTGATCGCGGCGACCTTCTCCAGGCCGGTCGCCACCAGGGGGGGCTCGGTCACCAGCAGGGGCACGGCCTGGCGCTGCATGTTCGAGCCCATCAGGGCGCGGTTCGCGTCGTCGTGTTCCAGGAAGGGGATCAAGCCGGCCGACACTCCCACCATCTGGCTGGCCGCCACGTCCATGTACTGGACTTTGTCGATTGGGACGAGTTGGAAGTCGCCGCGGTACCGGGCGATGATGGTGTCGCCCACGAGTTTCCCGTCGCGGATCGGGGTATCGGCCGGGGCGAGCACCGCCTCGTGCTCCTGGTCGGCGCGGAGCCATTCGATCTCGTCGGTCAGTTTGCCTTTCTTGATCTTCTGGTACGGGGTGATGAGGAACCCGTATTCGTCGACGCTGGCGTAGATCGCCAGGCTGGAAATGAGGCCGATGTTCGTACCTTCGGGGGTTTCGATGGGGCAGATGCGGCCGTAGTGGGAGATGTGGACGTCGCGGACCTCGAAGCCCGCCCGCTTGCGGTTCAATCCACCCGGCCCCAAGGCCGACAGCCGCCGTTCGTGCGTGAGCATCGACAGGGGGTTGGTCTGGTCGACGACTTGCGATAACTCGCCGCGGCCGAAGAAGTACTCGATCGCCGCCGAGATGCTCTTGGGGTTGACGAGCGTGCGAGGCGTCATGTCCTCGACGTCCTTCAAGCTCATGCGCTCCTGCACCGTGCGGCGTAGCTTGAGGAATCCCTTGCGCAGCTCGTCGCTGGCCAACTCGTCGATGGTCCGCAGGCGGCGGTTGCCCAGGTGGTCGATGTCGTCGACCTCGGCCTCCGGACTGTCGCTGCGCAGCAAGAGGAGGTACTTCATCGCGGCGATGAGGTCCTCGGGCCGCAGCGTCATCTCGTCCTCGGGCACGTTCAGGCCGAGTTTGCGGTTGATGCGGAAACGGCCCACCCGGCCCAGCCGGTACCGGTTCGTGTCGTAAAACTTCTCGTGAAACAGCGCCTTGGCCTTCTCGAGGTTGGGCGGGTTGCCCGGCCGGAGGCGCTGGTAGATGCGCAACAGGGCCTCTTCGTGGCTGCCCGTGGGATCGTCGGCAAGGCTGTTGAGCAACAGCGGCTGCTTCTGGTCGGGCATCACCTCGACCTGCTTCAGGCCCGAGGTGCAGATCTGCTCGGCGGCATTCTTGGTGATTTTCTGGCCGCTCTCGACGATGATTTCGCCGGCCCGCTCGCTCTCGAGGGGGTAGACCACGTCGCCGACGGCGATCTTGCCCTCGATCTTCGACGCGCTGCGGCCGTCGTGGATCGTCTCGACCGTGGTGGGGTAGAACGCCCGCAAGATTGCCGCGTTGTCGCCGTACTTGGGATCCATCGCCCGCAACAGCGTCATCGCCGAGAACTTGCCGCTCTGGTCGATGCGCACGGCAAGGCTTTCCTTGCGGGTGACGTTCAGCTCGATCCAGCTCCCGCGTTCCGGGATGATGCGGCAGCTATGGAGTTTGCGTTCGCCGCCTTCGACTTCGGAGACGAAATCGACCCCAGGGCTGCGGTGGAGCTGGCTGACCACGACCCGCTCGGCGCCGTTGATGATGAACTCCCCCCCGCCGAGCATGATCGGCAAGTCGCCCAGGTACACCTCTTCTTCGATGGGCTGTTCCTTGGTCAGGCGGAGCACCACCTTGAAGGGCCGGCCATAGGTCAGCCGGAGCTGCCGGCACTCGTCGGGCTCGTACCGCGGTTTACCCAGCTCGTAACGCACGTACTCCAACCGGAGCGACTTGTCGTAGCTCTCGACGGGAAAGATCTCGCGCAGGACCGCTTCGAGCCCTTTGTCCTGCCGGGCTTCGGGCGGCGTCTCGTATTGAAGGAAGGCGGGATAGGGGGCCCGCCGGGCTCCGAAATTACGGATCTCCTTCGGCTCCAGACGCCGCTGGGCAGTGGTGGCCATGCTAGGTCATCCTCCTCCGGGAGGCAAGGAACGGGCGGACGAAGAGACAGAAACAGCCGCGCACCGCCAGCGCAAGGCCCTGGCGCGCGGCCGAAATCCGTGCAATTGTCGACGGAAATTGAGGCAAGGTCAAGCTGCGATGAACCGCGCACACGCCTTCATCCATCGCCGGATCGGTGCGCTGTCGGGATCGACATTCCGCGCGAACCCGCCGATCAGGGGGAACCGTGGGCGCGGAGGGCCGTCGGGCTACAGGCGATTATACCGCCTCGACGCCCCCGCGTCGCACCCTTTTCCCCCTTCTCGAAACGGAAATCTCA
>JANLFZ010000257.1:0-7868 GCA_024653385.1 Thermoguttaceae bacterium
AGTCGCGTAGGGTGGGTGCTCTGCACCCACGCCAAGCCCGCGCGGCCTTTCCAACGGGAGTGATCGCGTGCGTGCGAAGCACGCACGCTACTTACTGAGCGGGTCCGGGGCGCCGCGCTGCGTTGAGTTCCACCAGATCGCCACGCGCGGCATGGCCGGCGCGCTGGCGCCGTCCAGGCCCGCGTTGAACCCCACGGCGAAGTCCACATCGCCATCCCCGTCGAAATCGCCCATCTCCATCACCGCGTGGTGCGGCGAGCCGGTCTCGAGGGTATGGCGCGCGAAGCGTCCGGGCGAGGTTTGCTCGAAACACACGATCGACGCCAGGGGCGTTTGCCTCAGCTCGGCGGGCATGACCTGCTGCGGCAACCATGCCGCGACCACGACATCCAAATCGCCGTCCCGATCCAGATCGGCGGCCAACGCACGGTACGCCCCGGGCAAATCGCCGAGCCGGTGATAGGCAAAACGCATGGCCCCGAGGTTCTCGAGCCACTGGACGCCGTGCCAAGGGTTGGCGTAGAGGTTGTCGAACGCGTCGCCGTTGGTCCAGAGCACATCGAGATCGCCATCCTGATCGAGATCGACCAGATCGATGCCGCTGGAGCCGAACGTCAAGTCGGGCGCCTGCCACAAGATCTGCCGGCGGAACTTGCCGCCGCCTAGATTCAAGAACGCGTCGACCGACTCGCTTTCGTTGCTGACCAACGCGACGAAGTCGGCCATGCCGTCGCCGTCGAGGTCACAGACGGGCACGTGGACCGTGCCGGTGCGCGGGTCGAGCTTCTCGACCGAGAAACTCGTCGCCCGGCCGCGCGCTTTCGCATTGCGGAGCAAGAGGATTCCGCCGGTCCGGCGGTGGCCGAACTCGGCCACGACGAGGTCGAGATCGCCGTCGCCATCGACGTCGGCAGGCCGGACATCGGCCACCCGGCCCAGGCCCGAGGCGATCACCACGGGCTCGTACACGCTGGCATCCGGCGTGGGCCGCAACCAGACCACCCGGCCCTCGGCGTGATCGACCGCCGCGAAGCTGCCCAGATCGGCCACGACCAGGCCGATTGCGCCATTTCCCTCGAGGTCGCAGGGCTCGACGTGGCAGGGGTGCCGCAAACGCGCCAGCAGTCTCGGGGGCGATTGGCGACGCCGCAGGTCGACGGCCGTGATGCTGCCGTCGCGCATGTCCGAGACGAGAAGCACGGGGTCTGCGCCGGGCCTCAGGCGGCGCCACCCGAGATGCGACGTCGCCGCTTGGACGCCTGGCTTGCGGTCCCAATCGAGCTTCTCGGCGGCGAAGGCGACACGGAACGGGCTTGGCGAATCGGCGGGCCGATCAAAGGCTAGGCGCTGCGGCGCGCGCGATCGATAGTAGGCGACGGTCCGGGCGATCGGTGGCGGCGCAAGGTCGTTGCGGCCCGACCGGGCGTAGTACTCGTATCCCAAGCGCACTTCCTGGTGCCATCGGTCGCGCGGAAAGCTCTCGGGACGCGGCAGGGCATGGCAATCGCCGCAGAACGCCGCGATTTGCGACTCGGTTTGGGCGTCGACCGGCAACATGTCGGGCCCCGGCGACGCGGCACCGGGGTCAGCCAGGCCGGCCAGACCGCCCGCGGCGCCCTTGCCCCAGGCACGCCACGACATCCACGCGATCGCGGCGCTAAACACCAGCACCGCCCCAAGGCCCGCCGCCAACCGAATCCATCGACGCTTATCAGCCCCGGTCATGGGCGACTCGCGATGCCATCGAGACGAAAAAAGAGGGAAAGGAAGAGGGGGCACCGTGGTGCCCGGACGTCTTCCTTTCCCCGGTTTCACTTCCGGCAAGACCGCGCGGAGATCATCGATCCCCGGTACACAGGGCAAGCTGGGTACTCACGGAGCCGACACCGACTCGCGACCCGCCTTGCTGCCCAGCGCCCCCCACACGCCGAAGGGGCTCGGCCCGGTATCGACCTCGGTGAGAGTCGGGTCGCCGGCGTTGATCGTCTCGGAGATGAAGCTCACCGAGGCATCGGCCTTGGCGACATTCACGCCGCCGGGATGGTTGCTGCTGGGGGTCACCACGACGTTCCGCTCGTCCCAGGTGCTGTCGTTGCACGAGGGGCTGTTCGGCGGCAGCACCGTGTTGAATCGCGTGTACTGCACGATGCCGTTGGCCCAGCGTCTTCCCGACCAGTTGGCCGGACTGTAGCTGGCCGAGTACTTGCCCGGCACGGCCGGATCCAGGACGGTCAAGCAAGACGCGGGAGACAGGGCCGCGTTGGCCGACAGGCCGGTCACGTTCTGGGCGATGCCCTCTTGGATCCGCCACGGATCCGCGCCGAACAAACGCTCGGAGAGCATGATCGTGTTGCTGGTGCCGTCGAGGATGGCCGAGAACCCGATGGCCGACTTCAGGCCGAAGATGCCGCGCGGGTTCGCGCCGTCGCGTGCGCCGGCCGCCCCGGTGGCGACGCCGCGATAGATCGAGTCGCCCACCGACACGCGGTAGTTGGTCCGCCCCGCGTCGCCCGCCGCCTTGCCCGCGATCGGACCGTCCGACGGGCACATGAGCGACGGAATCTGCTGGCGCCACGGCGGATAGGCGGGGGTGTTCGTTGCGGGCGAAGGCCCCCACGCCGGGTAGGTCGTTCCGCCGACCACCAGCGGAGCGGCGATCTGATCGTACAGCGGCTTCTGTTCATAGAAGGGCAACGTTATGACCCACGTCGACAGCCGCTCGATGTTCGTGGTGTTGCCATCGCCGCCCCACATAATCCCCGTGCCCACTTCCCCCGGCGGAAACACCTTATAGGTATCCGCGTAGTTGTGAATCGCCAGCGCCAACTGTTTGAGGTTGTTGGTACACTGGGAGCGCCGCGCCGCTTCGCGCGCGGCCTGCACGGCTGGCAAGAGCAGCGCGATCAGGATGCCGATGATGGCGATCACCACCAACAGCTCCACCAGCGTGAACCCCAGGCGTCTGAAACACCTGATCATATGGGACCTCCCCGGGCCACTAAAAAGGGAAACGACCTGACAAAAACCTGAACAGAGCCGCAGGGCCGGCTAGCCTCGGCTCCTCCCCCGTGGAATCCAGGATTATTGTTATCGAGAGTGCGATTCAATGCAAGTACCTTTCGCGCGATTGTCCGAGGATCGCCACCGTGCGGCCATATCGCCCCCTCGCCGGAAAAATCGCGAAAGGCCATTTGGGGGTGTTGTGCTTTGCGTCGGAGACTCACTAGAATGGTCGCCATTCTCGTGGGGTCTTGTCGATTGCGGCCATCACGCGCCGCCGGAGCGAACAAGGGAAAAGGAACAGGTGTCACCATGGTGTTTCGGCGACTTGCATGCTTGCTGCTGGTGTTGGGTCTGGTCGGGTGCAGCTCGCGGCCCGTGGATCCGAACCGGCCCAAGACCGTGCCCGTCAGCGGAACGGTCACGTACAAGGGCGCGCCGGTCGAGGGGGCGACCGTGACGTTCTTTGCTCAAGGCGGTGGAAAACGCGGGGCGGTCGGCAGGACCGACGCCTCGGGGCAGTTCACCATGACCACCTTCGACCCGAAAGACGGCGCCATCCCCGGCTCGTACCGCGTCGCGATCGAGAAATCGGTCCTCGAAGGCGCGCCGCCCGAGGGCGCCACCGGCAAGGCCGGCGAAGAGCCGCCCGCGGGCACGGTCAAGGACTTGATTCCCAGCAAGTACAAGGACCCCAACAAGTCCGGCTTGACGGCGGACGTCAAGGACGGCGGGGTCAAGGACCTGAAGTTCGATCTGACCGACTGAAAAGCGCTCGACGCGGGATTTCGCCGGGAAACGCCTCGGACGGCGCTCGGCGTCCCGCCGAACCCGATCACGGCTTTTGCCACCGCACCGGCTTGCGCTGGCGGTAGCCTTCGAGGTCCCGGCGGAGGTCTCGGGCCGCGGGCGAGTCCGCCGGCCCCGACAACTCGAGGGCTCGGGTAACGGTCGCCACCGCGTCGGCCCACCTGCCGGCTTCCGCGTACGCGGCCGCGAGCGTGCGCAGGCTGACGAGATCCTTCTCTCCGGTGGCCTCGCAGGCCTTTTCGGCCATGGCCACGGCCTCGGCCCCATCGCGCACGCGATCGTCGGGGCACGTGGCCAAGAGCCACGCCAGCCCGTTGGCCGCGCCCGGGTCGTTCGGCTCCGTCGCCAGGGCCTTGCGGAATTGATCGACGGCCGACTGGAATGCCCCGCGCCGCGCCAGGGCCTCGGCCAGACCCAGCCGGGCGACCGTGCAGCGGGGGTCGATCTCGAGGGCCTTTTCGTACTGCTGGACCGCCTCGTCGACGAGGCCCTTTTCGAGCAAGACGTTCCCCAGATTGGCGCGGCCGGCGGCATCCTTCGGCGCTAGGTGCACCGCGGCGCGGAAATGGACGGCCGCCTCGTCGAGCTGGCCCGCTTCGGCCAGAGCCCGAGCCAGATTCGTCCGGGCGATCAGGTGCTTGGGCTGGAGTTCGACGGCCTTGCGCAAGTGGCCGATCGCCTCGAGGGGTCGGCCTTGCCGCTGGCGCACGAGCCCCAGGTTCGCGTGCGCGAACCAGCATTTCGGGTCCAGGGCCAGGGCCCGCTCCAAGCGGGGAATCGCCTCGTCGAGCCGGCCCTTCTCGATCAGGATGACCGCCATGCTCACGTGGCCTTCGAGATAGTCCGGCTGCTTGCTCACCGCCGCCTCGAACTGCGCCATGGCCTCGTCGAACTTGCCCTGCTCGAACAACTGGATGCCGCGCATGCCGTCGCGCAGGTACTGCACGGCGGGCACGCTAATGCCGGCGAACTGGTCGTACGCGACGTTGACGAACTCGGGCAGGTTGACGGCCCGGTTCGCCGCGGTCGAGTCGGGAATCAACACCGCCGGGGTGTCGTTGCCGTCCTCGTCGAGGTGCGTGAGGAACATCTGCGTATACGGGGTGTTCGCCTTGGACGAAAACACCAACCACCGGCCGTTCGGCGAGAAGCTGTGCCACGAGTTCATGCGCGGCGTGTTCGCGCGCATCCGCCGGGCAGTGCCCCCTCGCGCCGGAACGATCCACAACTCGCTGTCCGGCCGCAGCAGTTGCCCGTTGCGGCACTTGACGAACACGATCCACTTGCCGTCGGGCGAGACCTTCGGGAAGGTGTTGCTCATGCCGTTCCGCGACGCCCCGGCGATCGGCTCCGGCCGGCCGCCGCGCCCGCCGTCGAAGGGCATCCGGTACAGGTCGTACTGGATCGGCGTCTCGGCCGGGTCGTTGGGCCGCGCCGCCGGCCGATACCCGGCGGGATACGCATCCTTGGCCTCGGCCCGGGCGAAGACCAGGTGCTTGCCGTCCGGGGTCCACACGGGGTCGCAATGGACGTATTTCGGATCGTCGGCGCCGGGCAGGGCCCGGATCTGACCGCTGGCTCGCTCGTAGTACCCCAGAATGCCCCGCGTCGGATAGAACACCTGAAGGAAGCGGTAATCGGTGAAGTTCTGCACGTAGACGGCTTCGTTGAGCGTCGTCACCGCGTAACGACCGTCGGGCGACAGACGTGAGAGGAAGCCGATCGTCTTGTGCCCTTTCGGCTTGCCGTCGTACGAATTCCAACTGATCACGTGCTTCTGCTCGATGACCGTCTCGGGCGCGACCGGGGCGATGACATAGGCGCCCTTGTCGCCCGCCGGGCCATCGAGGTCCATGCCCAGCGTCTTGCCGTCATCCGAGAAGGAGTGGCAATTCGCGCAGGTGAGCATGTCGGTCAGAAGCAACCGGCTTTCGGGCTGGGAGATATCGCGGAGCCGCCAGGCGATCAGCGGAAGGAATGCCTCGCTTAAGGGCTTGATTACCCCTTCCTGGGTGTCGGAAGGCGCCAACGGCACGTCGCGATAGAAGATCGGGGCGCCCACGGGGTCCTTCGACGTGGCGATCGCGATCCGGCCTCGCGACAGGATCGTGCCCGGCTCGCCGCTCCGAAACCCCAGGATGGCCAGCGTGGCCGGCCGTTCGACGGAATGCCGTTTGAAGGCCGTCCATACCCGAGGGTTTACCTTCCACGCCTTGGCCGAGGCCTGATAGGGAGTCCCGCGGTACACCTCGTTGGTCGCGGTGATGCACCGCGAGTCGATCGGGCCTTGTGGGGGGCGATCCCCCGGCAACAGGACGTGGAGGCGTCTCCCGCCATCGGCGAAAGCCCATTCCAAGAGCCACGTGTCGGCCTGTTCGGCCGGATCGTGCCACAGAATGGTCGGAGGCACGATTTCGGGCGGAAACACCGTTTGGTCGAGCGGATAGTCGATGACAAGCGCCGCAACCGCGCCGGGTGCTTGCCCCGCGCGGGCAGCCGCGCGGATCACCTCCTGAAGTGCCGGGCCGGCCGTCGAGGGAACCTCGTCGGCGCCCTCGGCCAGAATCGCCTCGCCGGCTTCGTGGAGCAGCGGGTGCATGGCCCTGCCCGCGGAAGGGGCCTCGCCGCTGCCGGCCGGCCCACTCGAAGCGCTCTGGCCGGAAACGTCGACGCGATTAGGCGCCTCGTCGCGTGTGCGCGGCGGATCATACGGCCCCGGCTCGGGTCGGCCTTCCCCAGGCCAGTAGTACCACGCGGCCAGACCCACCACCAGGACGACCGCCACGATGCCGACGAGGACCTTGCGCACTACCGACTCCGAGAAGAATGCCGCGCGTGCCCTTCCTCTAATATCGGCTGGGTGCGCGGCTGGTGCAATGCTCCGAACGCGGGCTGTTGCTGGCTTGACGCTGCCTTGGGAACCGGGCAAGATGATGGACCGCCGTTAGCCCCAGGAGTTGCCGCGTCATGAGCGAACTATCGTCCGCGGAGCGGGTCATGCGGGTCTTGCGCCGCGAAGAGCCCGACCGCATCCCCCACTTCGAATGGATCATCGACCGCAAGGTCCGCGAGGCGATCTGCCCCGGGGCGAGCATGGAGGAGTTCACGGTGCGCATGGGGCTCGACGCGATCCTCACCGCGCCCGACATCCGGAAAGAGCAGATCGGGCCGAACCGCTTCCGCAACGAGTGGGGCGTGGTGCTCGAGACGACCAGCGAGGAGCACGGGTTTCCGGTCGAGGGGCCGATCAAGTCGCTCGACGATTTCCGCAAGTACACCCCCCCCGACCCGCACGCCCCCGGCCGGTACGAGAGCCTCCAGCGCCTGGTCAAGAGGTACAAGGGGAAACTGGCGATCGGGGTGCATCTAAACGACGTGTTCTCGATTCCGCGGTACCTGGCGGGCTTCGAGGGGTTGATGATGGCCCTGGTCGATTCGCCCGAGTTGGTTCGCGGCCTGGTCGATCTCTCGGTCGAGATGAACCTCGCCATGGCGCGCGAGGTCGCCCGGTTCGGGGCCGATTTCGTCTTCACCGGCGACGACTATGCCTCGACCGAGCGGCCGTTCATGTCGCCCAAGGCGTTTCGCGAGTTCTTCGAGCCCGGGCTGCGGCGCGTGATCGCCGGGTTCCACGAGGCCGGCCTGCCGGTCATCAAGCACACCGACGGCAATATCCGGCCGCTGGTGGACATGATTCTCGACACGGGGATCGACTGCCTCGACCCGATCGACCCCGTGGCCGGAATGGACATCGGCGAGATGAAGGCGAAGTACGGCCATCGCGTCGCGCTGAAGGGCAACGTCGATTGCGCCCACACGCTGACCTTCGGCTCCGAGGCCGACGTCGTTGCCGAGACGAAGGCCGTCATCCGCAAGGCCGGCGAAGGGGGCGGGCTGATCCTCTCGTCGAGCAACAGCATCCACTCGGCCGTCAAGCCCGGGAACTACCTGGCCATGTGGAACGCCATCCGCATGTACGGCCGGTACCCGCTGCGCCTCGAGCCCTGGCCCTCATCGGGCGCCGTGGAGGCCTTCTAACAACAGCCCGTGGATCGCCT
>JANLFZ010000257.1:7878-8965 GCA_024653385.1 Thermoguttaceae bacterium
ACTTCGCGAAGGATGCCGTATCGATCCACGGGTTCGTGGGCAGGTTCGCTTTTCGAGCCCACGATGCTTGCGCGCAAGAAATGCGCACTCTCAAAGCGCGTCCCGGAGAAATCCTGCACGTTCCACGCCGCGCGCCGGAACGACGCGCGGGCTCGCGCACCGCAGAACGCATCTTTTCGCGACTCGACGGCGTTTCGAGGCGGCCGGGCACGCCAGTTGCTCTCACTGCGGTGTATCGTTGGTTCGTTGTGTGTGGCCGGTTGGCGGATGCCGGGCCGCACGCCACTCGTGCGTACGTCCGTTGTTCAGGAGGCTGATGCCGTGAAAAGCATGATGATGATTGTGGTGGGCATGGTGATGGCGATTTCGCTGATTGTCAACGATGCCTGGGCAAGGGGACCGGCCAAGGCCGGAGCGCCCCAACCGCTCCGCTCTCAGACGCAGGTGCCCCAGTGGGACCAGTTCCGGGCGCAGGCGCAACAGCGGGCGCGCATCCAGGCGCAAGAACGGCGCCAATTCCAGTCCCAGCAAGGAATCAGGGATCGGTTGCGCGACGGAAGCTGTCTGGCCGTGCCGACGCAGACCCAAGACCGTACGCAGCGCCGGTTACGGGACGGGAGCTGCGTAGCGCGGTAGAGACGCCCCCCTTGCGGGCAGTGAACCCGTAGACCACGGGCACCCTTCTAACGAAGCGTGCCTGTGGTCCGTTTGGTGTCAACCGGGGGCATGTGGTTCTTCCCGCACCCTCACGTGGGATCGGATCCGGGGGGGCCCTTGATGCCGCACCACGGAAGGCACCGGTCGGAAAGACCGGTCCTCGCAAAGGGGGTCGGGCGCTCATCCCGAGTTCACCGGATTCGGCGATTCTCGCCTTCTCCGCGGTTTCTTGGCGACGATGACACCCGCCGCCTTACGCGCCACGATGCGAGAACGCGATGCCCTCGATCTCGACCAACAGTTCCGGCCGGCAGACGTCGGCCACCGCATAGACGGTGGGCAACTCGCCCAGGCGCGACTGGCACACGGCGCGGATGATCGGGTAGTCCTCGGGGCGCTTGATGTACACCCGAACCAGGACCAGGTCCTC
>JANLFZ010000258.1:0-6059 GCA_024653385.1 Thermoguttaceae bacterium
ACGCTCGCCGGCCGGCTCGAGCCCCTCGGGGTCCACCGCGCGGAGGTTCGACACCCAATGGGCGACTCGGCCGATCTGGTCGGCGGTCAGGCGGGGCTTGAACGTCCACACGCCATTCGCGCGGAGGCGGAAGCGGAACCGCCCGTAGGCCGTTTCCTCGGGGTCCTTGCCGTGGTTGGGCACGTAGTGCTTCGGCTCCGCGCCGAGGTGACGGTAGTGCCGGGTGTACGACTGGCCCTCCCTCAGGTTCAGGATGTACCGGTGCCCGCGGTCCCAGTCGTAGAAATACGAGCGATACTTGAGGCCGTTGGGGTTGAAGCAGCGGTACTCTTCGGCGAGGCTGCGGGCGCAGTCGGCCCCGGTGAGGAAGCTGTTCGGGGCGTAGGCGCACAGGCAGTGGTACTTGGCGATGTGGCCCGGCTCGCGCTTGCCGCCGGAGGCCTCGCAGGCGCCTTCCTTGCCGATGTCCTCCACGCCGGCGATCGTCTTGCCGTCGCAGAGCGTGTAGATGGCCGACATGCTGTTGTCGTACAGGTGGTATCGGCCGCCGTACTCGACCTCGGAGACGGTGTGGTTGCTGATGTCCCAGTATTTCACCTTGTAGCCCAGGGCGTCCCAGAGCGAGCAGTTCACGCCGGCGATCGTGCTGCACATGGTGTAGCCGTAGTCGTTGAACTGCCGGATGGGGTCGGTCACCGCCAGGCCGTGGACCTCCATCGGCGTGGTCTGGCGCCGGGCCTTGTGGTTCCAGTAGAAGAGGGCCCAGCACTTCTCCTCGGGCGTGGGCCAGTTGGCCGTCATGCTGCGGACCGCGCCGGCCAGATCGGTGTAATCAGGCGAGGCGTCGGTCAGCACTTTGAGGTTCCAGACCTGGGCCTCAACCGGCGCAACCAAGAGCCACGAGAGAACGACCAGGCCGAGACACCGGGAGCCCGTTCGCATGATGCCGATCCTCAGGCTTTCGAACACGTTGGGTGATCAGCTTCCCGCCTCGCGCCGTGCCAGCCGATTCTCGGAGGTCGGCTCAAGCGGGGCGGAGGTGGCGGGCACCTCGGGCATGCCCACTTCGTCCCGATGGGCGGCCGCGCAGAGAACCACGCGTTGGCCTTCCTCCAGCCCCTCGCGAATCACGACCATCTTGCCGTTCGTGGGCCCGAGCGTCACCGGGCGGGCCTCCCACGCGTCGCCCTCCACGCAAATACAGTAGTTCTGGTCGCCGTGCTTGAACACCGCCTGGCAAGGCACCTGGATCTGCTCGGCGGATTGCTGGATCGAGAAACTCACCTGGGCCGTCAAGCCGGGACGCATTCCGGGGATCGGGTTGTCGATCCGCACGATCGTCTGGTACTTCTTGATGGCCGTTCCCATGAACGAGTCGGGCTCGGGGTACTCATTGACGCGGATCACTTGTCCCTTCAGGCGGATGTGGGGAAATGCCTCCAACTCGATGGCCGCGCGCACGCCGGGCTGGACCGCCGCGATCTTGTCTTCGGTCACGAACGCCTTGACCTGCATGTGCCGGGGATCGGGGAGCCGCACCAGCACGCGCCGCTCCATGGTCAATTCGCCGGGCGCCACCATGTGGCTGTGGTCCTCCTGATGCAGGTGGTTGAGGACCACTTCGCCGGCCACGGGCGCGCGAAGCACGCACTTCTTGATCTGCTCCTCGATGTCGGCCAGACGCTCCTCGTTGCGTTTGAGAATGCTCTCGGCCGAGGCCAGACGCGCCTTGGCCGCCACCACGGCGCTTTCCAACTCGATCAGCCGTCGCATGCGCGTGTATCCGTCGAGCACCGAGAGCTTCAGCCGGGCAACGCCCAGCTCGGTCTCGGCCCGCTTCAGCCCGAACTCGTCGGCCTGGAACTGCTTGGGCGTCACAAAGCCCTCGGCCAACAGCTTGCGGCTGGCCTCGAGCGCCTGTTTGGCCTGCCGGACCTGCTCCTGGGCATTGAAGACGGCGATCTCGGCGTCCTTGCGGGCCAGCGCGTACTCGCCTCGGAGATAGTGCTCGCGGTTGTATTCGGCGGTGCTCAAACGGCTGCGTGCCTGGGCCACGCGCGCCCGCGACTCCTCGACCGCCAACTGCTGCCGGTTTCGCTCGTCCTCCAAGAGCGATGAATCCAACCGGACGAGAAAATCGCCGGGCTGCACCCGCGTGCCCTCCGGCACCACTTCGAGGATCCGGATCCAGGCCGAATCGCGGCTCTTCACTTCACACGCCACGTCGACATTGACGGCACTTTCCACCTGGCCCTTGACCGAAATCTCGTGGACAAACGGCTCCCGCGTCGCACGGCAGGTCAGCACGTCCTCGGGGCCCGAGTCGTTGCCGAAAAACGAACGAAGGCCCAACGGCACGGCGGCGATCAAGGCCAACATGCCGAGAAATGCCAGGCGGGATAGCGGATGGCGGTAGGCTGGGGGACGATTCATCGCGACGATCCTTCGGGTGCCCCAACGCAACTCGCAGGACGAGGGACGAACCACGCTCTATTGTAATCGACCAATGGCCCCGGTCCTACCCCTGTCGGCCAGAAAAGCGATCGGCGACTCGACTTACGGTTCTCCTATCTTGCCAGGTCCCGTCGCCACGCGCTGGACCGTCCAGCCGCAACGCGGCGAGCGTCCATGGCAAACTGCGCAAGCCCGGGGCTATTGACTGCCGTTCGCCGGAAGCTCATACAGGGTTCTCGGAGTCTAAACGAGACTGCATGATTCCGGGAGGTCATCCGGACGGTGTGGTACTGCTTGACCGCTGCCGGGACCGGCGTTTTCTCCGATCCAAGAACGCCTTCCCGGCAGCGGTCAAGCGGTGGCACACGCCCAAGTATGGTGCAAGTGGTCCCCCGCTGGCGCTTCGGGTTAGTATGACGTGGAGGAATGGCTATGCCGATCGCGTGTCGAGGAGTTCGTCTGGACCGGAGTGGGGCCATCGTGCTGGCGTGTTGCGCCCTGATCGTGTGCTCAGTCGGCGCTGCGTGCGCGACCAGCGTGCGGCCTGCCGAGATGGCCGAGGCCCAGGCCTGGACCGCGGCGCACTTCTCGGGCGCGTCGCCCGCAGTGCCCGAGGCCGCGCTGGTGGTTTACGCCAACAACGATCCGGTGCAGCTCAACGGCCGTGGCGGTAGGCCTCTGCGAATCGCCGGGAAGGCGTATCCCCACGGTCTGTTCTGCCATGCGGCGAGCAAGGTGGCCGTGCGTCTGCCCGCCCCGGGCAAGAAGTTCACGGCCACGGTGGGCGTCGACAGCAACGAGCAAACCCGGCCCGGCCGCGGTTCGATCGTCTTTTCGGTGCGCGTGGGCCAGCGCGAGGCGTTTTGCTCGCCCGTGTTGCGCGAGGGGATGCCCGGCATTCCGGTGGCGGTGGACCTTGACGGGGCGAAGGAGTTCCTCCTCGAAGTGGGCGACGCGGGAGACGGCATCGGCTGCGACCAGGCGGCCTGGGCCGAGGCGCAAGTCGTGCTGGCCGACGGCAAGACGCTTCGGCTGGGCGATTTGCCCGCCCTGGGCCTTCATGCGCGCAAGCACGCGTCCGCGGCACCGTTCTCGTTTCAGTACGGCGGCAAGCCCTCGTCCGAACTGCTGCCGGCGTGGAAGGTCCAGCGCGCGTCGCGCCGCCTGGACGATCGCCGCACCGAGCACGTCGTGACGTACACGGACCCGGCAACCGGACTTGTCGTCCGTTGTGTCGGCCTGGAGTACCACGACTTCCCGACGGTCGAGTGGACGTTGCATTTCAAGAACACGGGCAAAGAGAACACGCCGATTCTCAGCGAGGTCGAGGCCGTTGACCTCCGTATCGAGCGGTTCCCCTGGCCGAGCACCGACCTATCCGAGTTCCGCCTGCACCACCACACGGGCAGTCCGTGCCGGCCGGACGACTACGCGCCGCATGTGGCCATCTTGAAGCCGAGGGAATCGAAGCGTCTCAGCGCGGCCGGCGGGCGGCCCACCAACAGCGACCTGCCGTATTTCAACATCGAGTTGCCGACGAGCGAGGGGCTAATCGTCGTGGTGGGTTGGCCCGGCCAATGGGCCGCCGAGTTCCGACGCGACGAGGGCGCCGGGCTGCGCGTGCGCGCGGGCCAGGAGCTGACCCGTTTCACACTCCACCCCGGCGAAGAGGTCCGCACGCCCCTGGTGGCGCTCCAGTTCTGGAAAGGCGATCGCATCCGGGCACAGAACGTGTGGCGCCGCTGGATGCTCGCCCACAACCTTCCGCGGCCCGGCGGCCGGCTTCCGCCGATCCAATTGGCGGCATGCAGTTCGCACCAGTTCGGCGAGATGATCCATGCCAACACCGAGAACCAGAAGTTCTTCATCGACCGCTACCTCGAGGAGAAACTGCGGCTGGACTACTGGTGGATGGACGCGGGCTGGTACGTCAACAAGACCGGCTGGCCGAACACCGGCACCTGGGAGGTCGACACGAACCGATTCCCCGGCGGCCTGCGACCCATTTGCGATCATGCTCACGCCAGGGGCGTCCGGACCATCGTGTGGTTCGAGCCGGAGCGCGTCACCGCGGGCACGTGGCTGGCCCAGAAGCACCCCGAATGGGTCCTCGGCGGGGCCGGCGGGGGACTTCTGAACCTCGGCAATCCCGAGGCGAGGGCGTGGTTGACCGAACACGTCGATCGGCTCCTCACCGAACAGGGGATCGACCTCTATCGCCAGGACTTCAACATGGACCCGCTCGAGTTCTGGCGCAAGAACGACGCGCCGGACCGCCAGGGCATCACTGAGATCCGGCACGTCGAGGGCTACCTGGCGTATTGGGACGAGCTGCGCCGCCGCCACCCAAACATGCTGATCGACTCGTGCGCCAGCGGCGGACGGCGCAACGACCTCGAGACGCTCCGCCGCGCCGTGCCCCTGTTGCGCAGCGACTACATCATCGAGCCGGTGGGCAACCAGGCGCACACCTACGGCATCGCCTTCTGGATGCCGTACTACGGAACCGGCTCGGGAGCCGTCGATCCCTACATGCTGCGCAGCGTCATGTGCCCCCACTTCACGGCCTGCTTCGACATGCGGCGGAAGGACCTCGACTACGAGTCGATTCGCCGCGAACTCGGCGCGTGGCGCCGGTTCGCCGAGAACTTCCTCGGCGATTACTACCCTCTGACCGCCTGGAGCCTCGATCCGACTGCTTGGATCGCCTGGCAGTTCGACCGGCCCGAGGCGGGCCAAGGGATGATCCAGGCGTTCCGCCGGGCCGAGAGCCCCTACGAGGCTTGCCGTTTTCGCCTGTGCGGTTTGGATCCGGCAGCCCGCTACCTTATCCGCGATGTGGACCGCCCCGAAACCACCGAGCGGACCGGACGCGAATTGATGGACGACGGGTTGCTCGTCTCCATCCCCCGGCAACCCTGGGCCGCAGTGCTCACGTACCAGCGCCAATAGGGGCCTGCAAGACCAGTGCGGGCGCTATTCCGCCTGGAACCGCACCTGAAGCTCGATCGGCTTGCCGAACGGCACGCCCTGGCCCTCGGCATGTTTCCACTCGGGCGGCTGGGTGACGGCCGGTCGGGTCACGTCGGACGACGCGCGCCGGCCGTCGCCCAGCTCCAATTCGATCCAGAAGCGGCGGACCTTGAAGCAGTCCTGGCCGGGGTTCTCGATCGAGATCTGGTTCCACCGCCCGAGGGTCGCGATGGCCTTCTCGGGGATCGGCACGCTCGCCTCGGCCCAGACGCCCTTCTCTTCGTCGCCGCCGGCCTGCGGCAGGGCCCCCAAGGGAACGCCGTTGAGGCTGGCGTGGGAGACATACTGTCCGCCGTTCTGGAGGCCGATGCCTTCGAAGTGCAGCATCGCGTTCCTCGCCCTGCGGAGATCGGCCGTGGTGAGCCTGTCAAGGGGGTAGGGTCCCGGCACGCGCTGGAGTGCGACCGGCGTCTCGTGGAGCGTCGTCACCAAGGTGGGATGGAGGCTTTCCAGGCGCAGCTCGGACCAGGCGGCCCAGTCGCCCGAGGAGTTGTCGGCCGGGCCCACGTCGGCGATGAGCTTGATCCGCACCCGCTTGCCGGCCCAAGGCGAGAGGTCGGCCTCCAGGGGCG
>JANLFZ010000258.1:6069-8891 GCA_024653385.1 Thermoguttaceae bacterium
CTGGGCAACGGCGGTCTCCTTGCCGTCCGGGCCGATCACGGTGACGCGGAAGAGGATCCCATCGCCGGGGTCGCTTCCGTCGGCCTTGCCGATCTGGCAGCGGAACGCGGCCGGCTCGGCGGGCAGATCCACGGGCTCGAACAGAGCGTAGGTGTAGCCCACGCCTGTCATGTACGGCGGGTGCATGAAGAGACTCGGTCGTGTGACGCCCCCGCAAGAAGTCTCGTTCCAGTGGGCGTGAGCACCCGAGCCGGCGGCGAACGATCGCTCAGCGCCGCCGCGGAGGCGCTCGCCTCCCTGGAACTGCTGGAACGACGTGGGAAGCGTAAGCGTCGCCTCTTCGGTCTTCAGCCACCACGATCGCTGGTAGTTCAACTTCCCCGCGGTGACCCGCAGCGGGACCTCGACGATCTCCTCGCGCCGAGGTGTACGGGGTACCGTCTCGCGGTAATTCCACAGATTGTCGGGGACAAGCGGGGTCCCGACCACCACGCCTGCCAACTCGACCCGCGCCGGCCCGCTCGCTTCGGGCAGGTGCGGCGCGAGTTCCAGCGCAAGCCGTCCGTCGAAGGTCAATCGGGCGTCCACCAGCGGGACGACCGTGAAGTCGATCCATGCGCCTTGCGCTTGTTCCCAGATCCGCGCGCCTGGTTTCGCATCGGCCGGGATTCGCAGGGCGTGCTTTGTCATCAGAATATCGAGTTCGCCGACGCCCGTCTTCGGATCGAGACGCCGAAGCTCGCGGGTCGCAAGGGAAAGCTCGACAGTCTCGCCGGGCACGACCCAATCGCGGCGGTGCGATAAGACGCTCCGCGGCTCGCGTTGCGGCGTCAGCACATAGCTGAACGCCTTCGGCACCGGAGTCACGTAGACCAGGCCGCGACTCAACTTCGTCTGAGCCGACCCGAGTGTCTTGCCTTCTTCGTCGAGCGCGACTGCCGAGGCGCCGGCCCCGCCAAGCGAGACGGCGAACTCCTTGCACTGGCCCACGGGAATGAGTTCCATCGTCCCGTCTGCCCGCTTGTGGGCGATCAGTTGCCCGTCGCAGGCCGCTTTGGCAAACCGCGTGAAGCGGCCCCGGCCGTCGGCGTATAGATACTCCGGCGAATCGACGTAATCGGCCCGGTGCCCGTCGACCAGCGCGCTGGAGGCCACGAGCTTGCCGTCGTCGCTCTTGGCGAACCAGCCGTTGGGCGGCAGCACGGCATCGGGGGTCTTCCATGTGTCCTTGTCGTGCCCGTTGACGGTCACGGTCACGCCGCTGGAGTACCGCGTGCGGACCTGCGAGCGCTCGAAGGCACCCGTGGCCACCGCGGCCGACGTGTCGAGCAGATTCCCTTGGGCGTCGGCGTAGCGGATCTCGGTTGCGGTCGCCTGGGCGTAGGCCGCGTGGACGGCCTGAACATTGAAGTAGCTCCGCGCGGCGGACGGCATTCCGCCGTCGAGCACCAAGAAGCCCGTGTGCCCGAACGCCAGCGTCGCGGCCAGGAAGCGGTCGAGCCGGGCCTCGCGTTCCTCGGGCGTCTTGCCTAGCCCGCGGCGCTCGCCGTAGAACATGCCCAGATTGCCCATCCCGAAGTTGCAGCACAGAGGGTGCAGCTTGCGCAGGTCGAAATCCACCAGCCAGGGCCGCTCGTCGAGCCGGGCCGACTGGTCTTGGCCATAGTTGCCGTCGGTCAGGCCGCAGTAGTACCAGTGGTTGTTTCCCTCGCTGTAGACCGGCCCGTTCCACGTGCGCTTCTGGTGGAGCATGATCTCGCCGTAGCTGTAGAACGTGGCGGCGAACGTGCCCGCCCCTGGCACGCGGGCGTCGAAGTCGCAGTAGCTCCACGGCGTGACCGCGGTGTGGACGTCGCAATAGGCCGTGTCGAGCTGGAACTTCTGCTGAATGATCGGGGCCAGCCGGGCCTCGAACTCGACCGCGCGCGACGGCTTGGGGTTGTAGCAACGCGGCCAGGCGGTCTGCCAGTTGCCGTCGGGCAGGCGCGTCACCAGGTCTTCGTGCCAATGCTCGTTGACGGGGGCGAAGTCGGTGTAGTTGTTGTAGATGCCGTAGCGGAAGCCCAGCGCGCGGACCTTGCGGGCGTACTCGGCCTGGCCCTCGTCGCCCCCCTTGCCCGGCGCGGCCCGGGTGCGAAACGTGAAGCTCTCGCCGCCGTCGCGCCAGCCCGTCTCGTGGTCGGTGATGACCAGCTTGGTCATGCCGTGCCGGGCCACCTGCTTCCAAAGGGCATAGTCGCGTTGGCGATCCGAGGCCCCGTGGGCGATCCACAACCGCTCGCCCGCCACGTGCATCCAGGGCGACTTGGGGTTCGGCACGTTGGGCAGAATCTCCTCGAACCGGGGCGAGACCGTAAGGAACACCCGCTCGAAGCAGTCGTTGCGCACGCCGTCGGTTCTTGGCCGGTAGCGCGAGCCGCCATTGTACACCACGCCCTCCTGCGCCACGCGGTTGGCCGCCCAAAGGGCCGAGGCGTTCGAGCGGTAGTAGTCGACCAGGCCGAAGACGAAGAGCGGGTTTTCGGGCGGGCCCGACACGACCACCGCCGGCCGCTGCTGGTCGCAGGGCAGATACGGAAGCGTGACGAGCCGGGGGTTCGACAATCCCACGGCCTTGCCGAATCGGAACTCCTCGACGTGCCCGCCGCGGCAGGCCACATCGATCACCAGCGACTTCTGCCACAGGCGGAAGGTGTACACGACCTCGGCCGCGTGCTTGCCGCACGGGATTTGCCAGGTGGCGACCACCGTGTCGGCGGTGTGGTTGCAGGAGACGAGGCGAGGCACCCTCACCCCCGGCCCCTCTCCCGCAAGCGGGAGAG
>JANLFZ010000024.1 GCA_024653385.1 Thermoguttaceae bacterium
CGACCCTTATGAATCGCTCAAGGAGCGCGCCCGGGCCCGCAATGCAGCCTTATCACTTGCCGGGCGCGACATTGGCGAGTTGCCGGTGGTGGTCAACCCCGAGCGCAAGGCGCGGGCGGAAGGCGACTTCCGGTTCTTCTGCGAGTCGTACTTCCCGTTCACCTTCCACTTGCCGTGGTCTCCCGACCACTTGAAGGTGATCGCCAAGATCGAGCAGGCCGTGCTCCGCGGCGGACTGTTTGCGATGGCCATGCCGCGTGGTAGTGGCAAGACGAGCATCTGCGAGTGTGCGTGTGTCTGGGCCGTGCTCTACGGGCACCGCGACTTCGTCGCCCTGGTGGGCAGCGACGAAGGACACGCGATGGACATGCTCGAATCGATCAAGACCGAACTCGACGGCAACGAGCTGCTCTTGGAAGACTTCCCCGAGGTCAGCTTTCCCATTCAATGCCTCGATGGGATCGCCAACCGCTGCTCGGGGCAGCTCTACAAGGGCCAGCGCACGCACATCGGCTGGACGGCCCGGGAGATCGTGCTGCCCACCATGCCGGGCAGCAAGGCATCCGGGGCGATCATCAAGGTCGCCGGCATCACGGGCCGCATTCGCGGGATGAAGTACAAGCGGGCCGACGGCCGTTCGGCTCGACCGTCGCTGGTGGTGATCGACGACCCGCAGACCGACGAGTCCGCCCGCAGTATTTCCCAGTGTGCCACGCGCGAGAGCATCTTGGCGGGTGCTGTCTTGGGGTTGGCCGGCCCGGGCAAGAAGATCGCCGGAGTGATGCCTTGTACGGTCATCCGCCCTGGCGACATGGCCGACAACATCCTCTCGCGCGACAAGCACCCGGAATGGAACGGCGAGCGGACGAAGATGGTTTACTCGTTTCCCACGAACGAGAAGCTGTGGGCGAAGTACGCCGAGATTCGCGCCGAAGGCCTGCGGGCCGAAGGTGGCCTGACCGAGGCCACCGCGTTCTACGAGGCGCATCGCCAGGCGATGGACGAAGGCGCCGTGGTCGCCTGGCCCGAGCGGCACAACCACGACGAGCTGTCGGCCATCCAGCATGCGATGAACCTTCGGCTCCAGGACGAACGGGCCTTCTGGGCCGAGTATCAGAACGAGCCCTTGCCCGAGGACGACGCCCCGCAGGAAGACCTGTCGGCCGATGCAGTCGCCGCGAAGTTCAATCGTCTCCGTCGCGGCGAGGTGCCCGTCGGCGCCAACCACCTGACGATGTTCGTCGATGTGCAGCAGGCGCTGCTGTTCTATGTGGTCTGCGCGTGGGAGGCCGATTTCACTGGCTACGTTGTGGACTACGGAACGTATCCCGATCAGCGACGACCGTTCTTCACGCTGCGGGACGCCCAACCGACGCTCTCCCAGATGGCCAAGGGCGCTGGGCTGGAGGGGACGATCTACGCCGGCCTGGAGGCCCTCACCGGCTCGTGCCTGTCGCGCGAGTGGCCCCGCGACGATGGGGCAATGATGCGGATCGAGCGCTGCCTGATCGACGCCAACTGGGGCAACTCGACCGACGTGGTGTACCAGTTCTGCCGCCAAAGCGCGCACTCGTCGGTGGTCATGCCCAGCCACGGACGCTTCGTAGGCGCGTCGAGCGTTCCCTTCTCGGAGTATCGCCGCAAGCTGGGCGACCGGCTGGGGCACAACTGGCGCATCCCCAGCGTCCAAGGCAAACGGGCCGTTCGCCACGTGGTGTTCGACACGAACTACTGGAAGTCGTTCATCTACGCCCGGCTGGCCGTGCCGATGGGGGACCGTGGATGCCTGTCGTTGTTTGGCGACAACGCCAACGCGCATCGCCTGCTGGCCGAGCACCTCACGGCCGAGTACCGGGTGAAGACCGAGGGACGCGGGCGAACGGTCGACGAATGGAAACTGCGTCCCTCGGCCGTCGACAACCACTGGTTCGACTGCCTGGTCGGCTGCGCCGTGGCCGCCTCGATGCAGGGGGCCGTGTTGGACGGCACGGGCGGTGCGCCGACCCCGCAACGGAAGCGGGTCAGCTTCGCGGAGTTGCAGCGGAGGCGACACCGATGAAGCATGCGCCTGCGCCGAGGCCCCCACGGGGCATCGAATGCCCGTCGTGCGGATGCCGTCACTTCTACACGACGCACACGGAACCGCTCCGTGACGGCCGCATCCGCCGCCGCAAGTTCTGCCGCCACTGCGGCCGCAAGATCGTGACCTACGAGGCCGTACCGGGAAGCGGCCCGCGGTGAAATTGCTACCGGTAGCAGTTCTTGCGGATTTCCTGCTCAACGGCGCGCAGCGCCGAAGCGAAACGGCATAGGTAACTAAGGGAGGGGAACCACTTGCTGCCTCCCTCTGTGATCCCGGCAACTCGGAGCCCGTCAACGTGGCCGACGATCTCGACGACACGATTCGCCAGAACGCCCAGGGGCCGGCCAAGGCCGCGGGCGATGCCGGCAGCGTGGAGCAGCACAAGCTCACCGAGCAGATCGAGGCGGACAAGTACCTCGCCTCGAAGGAGGCGGCGAAGTCGAAGCGTCGCGGCCTCGCGTTCAACAAGTTCGTTCCCCCAGGGGCAGAGTGATCCGTGTTCTCCTGGCTCGCCAACCTGTTCACGTCCAAGCCGATCCGCCAGTCGGGACGCACGTTGCGTCTTGTTCGGGCACGGTACGACGCCGCCGCGATCAGCGACGACAACCGTCGCCACTGGGCCAACGCGGATGGTTTGTCGGCCAACGCGGCCAACAGCCCGGAGGTACGACGTGTCCTGCGCAACCGCGCCCGCTACGAGGTGGCCAACAACAGCTACGCGCGCGGGATCGTCCTGACGCTGGCCCACGACGTTGTCGGCACCGGACCGCGTCTCCAACTGCACACCACGGACCTCGAGGCCAGCAACCGGATCGAACGCGAGTTCGCGCGGTGGTCGCAAGCGGTCGCGCTGGCCGAGAAGCTCCGCACGATGCGGATGGCGCGGGCCGAGGACGGCGAGGCCTTCGCCATCCTGACCAGCAATCCCCGGCTACCAACCCGGGTGAAGCTCGACCTCCGACTCGTCGAGGCCGACCAGGTCACGACGCCGGACCTGAGCCCACGGTGGAACGCCGTCGACGGCATCGTGTTCGACGAGGCCGGCAACCCGGTCGAGTACCACGTCCTGAAACAACATCCGGGCGACAGCCGGTTTGGCCTGGCTTCGGGCGTTGAGTACGAACGGCTGCCGGCTGAGGCGGTCATCCATTGGTTCCGCTGCGATCGGCCGGGCCAGGCTCGGGGCGTACCCGACATCATGCCGGCGCTGCCGCTCTTCGCCCAACTGCGGCGATTCACGCTGGCCGTGCTGGCGGCGGCGGAAACAGCCGCCGACTTCGCCGGCATCCTCTACACGGACGCGCCGGCGAACGGTGAGGCAGACGCCGCCGAACCATTCGAGCCGATCGAACTGGAGAAGCGGGCCCTGCTGACGATGCCCGGCGGTTGGAAGATGAGCCAGATGGAGGCGGAGCAGCCGGCCACCACGTATGCGGAATTCAAGCGCGAGATCCTTAACGAGATCGCCCGCTGCTTGAACATGCCGGCGAACGTCGCGCGGGCTGATTCGTCGGGATACAACTACGCCTCCGGTCGCCTCGACCACCAGACCTACTTCAAGGCGATCCGCGTGGAGCAGTCGCACCTGGAGCGCGTGGTGCTCGACACCCTCTTGTCCGCCTGGCTCGACGAGGCGGCGCTGATCCCCGGTTTGCTCCCCGCGGGGACCGGGCCGATCGCTTCGTGGGAACACCAGTGGTTCTGGGACGGGCACGAACATGTCGATCCGGCCAAGGAGGCCACGGCCCAGGCCGCGCGGCTCGCCAGTCACACCACGACCCTGGCCGAGGAGTACGCCCGGCGGGGGCTCGACTGGGAGGAGCAACTGCGTCAACGGGCCAAGGAGATCGCGCTGATTCAGGAATTGGGAATCTCCGCGCCCGCGCCGTCTGCGCCCGCTGCCCACGAGGAAGTCCGCCACGGCGAGGAGGTGGCCGATGCCGCATAGCGCGAGGGAACTGCGCCTGGTCAGTCCCGTGGAGATGACGCTCGCGGCCGGCGACGGCCCGGACGGCGCGCAGCCGGCCCGCGTCCACGTGGCCGCCTACAGCGGCGGCCTGATGAACGTGTCGGGCTTCGGGCCGCTGGTGATCGACGTCGAGGGGATCGAGTCGGCCGAGCGGATTCCGCTCCTGGCGGACCACGAAAACCGCCTGGGCGCGGTGCTTGGCAGCGGCACGCCCGCTCGCGGCGAAGGGCGACTGGCCGTCGACGGGACCCTCTCGCGGACCAACGAGCTGGCGCTCCGCGTGATCGACCTCCACCGGGAGGGAGTTCCCCTCCAGGCCAGCGTCGGCGCGGAGCCGCTGGAGATGGAGCGGGTCGCCAAGGGCCGCCGGATCGTCGTCAATGGCCGCACCATTCGGGCCGAGGCCGGCAGTTTCCTGCTGGTGCGCCGCGCTCGCCTGAAGCACGTCGCCATCGTACCCAACGGCGCTGACGGCGGCACCAGCGTCAACATCGCGGCCCAGTCCGCATCTTCGCAGGAGACGCATGACATGGAATTCGCACATTGGCTTGAGGCGCAGGGCTTTGCCGCCGACGCGCTGGACGAGAGACAGGCCGCGTGCCTCCGGGCGGCGTTCGACGCTTCGCAGCAGCCGACGGCCACGGATGCGGGCGCCACGGCGGGCAAGGACGTGACCGCCGCCGCCGTGGCCGACTTGCGTTCCACGCTCGCCGCCGAGACCGGCCGCGTGGCCGCGATTCGCAGGATCTGCGCGGGCAAGCACCCGGAGATCGAGGTCCAGGCGATCAGCGAGGGCTGGGACGCCACGAAGACCGAGTTGGCGGTGATCCGCGCGGAGCGGCCGAAGGCCCCGGCGATTCACGCCGCCGGCGACCGGAGCCTCGCCAGCGCTGAGGTGATCGAAGCGGCGTTGTGCGTCGCGCGGAAGCACGCGGACGTCGAGAAGCGGTTCAAGCCGGAAGTGCTCGAAGCTGCCGACCGGCACTATCCCAACCTCGGCTTCCGCCAGCTGTTCATGATGGCGGCGGCCGCCAACGGCTATCCCGCACGGCCCGGCGAATTGGTCCACGCCGGCAACATCCGGGAGGTGCTCTCCTACGCCTTCCCGCCCCGCACGCTCCAGGCCTCGTTCTCGACGTTCAGCCTGCCCGGCATCCTGCAGAACCTGGCGAACAAGGAACTGCTCGGCGGCTACCTCGAGGAGGACCAGACCTGGCGCGAGATCGCGGTGGTCAAGTCGGTCAGCGACTTTAAGGAGATCACCAGCTACCGCATGCTGGACGACATGGAGTACGAGGAGCTTCCCAAGCACGGCGAGATCAAGCACGGCAAGGTCGGCGAGGAATCGTACACGCGGCAGGTGCGGACCTACGCGAAGATGTTCATGCTCGACCGGACCGACATCATCAACGACGACCTGAGCGCGCTCGACGACCTGCGGTCGCGGGTCGGCGGCGGGGCGGCCAAGAAGCTCAACAACGTCTTCTGGGCGAGGTTCCTCGACAACGCCGCGTTCTTCACCGCCGGCCGCGGGAACTTCATCTCCGGCGCGGACACAGCGCTGGGGATCGACGGTGCGGGACTCCAGAAGGGGATCACCGCCTTCCGCAAGCTCCGCACCCCGGCCGCCGACGGCAAGAAGCGGGTGGTGGGCGGTCGCCCCGAAATCCTGCTCGTGCCGCCGGAGCTGGAGTTCATCGCCCAGCGGCTGTACCAGAGCACGACCGTCAACAGCGGCGGGGCGGCGACGGCCGAGTCGATCCCGGACGCGAACATCCACGCCGGCAAGTACCGCCCGGTGGTCTGCGACTGGCTGAGCGATCCCGACTTTTCCGGCAGCAGCACGACGGCCTGGTACCTGTTCCGCGCCCCGCGCAACCTCGCGGCCATCGTCGTCTCGTTCCTGGGAGGCCAGCAGAACCCGACGGTCGACATGGCGGAGGCGGACTTCAACCAGCTCGGCGTGCAGTTCCGCGGCTATCACGACTTCGGCGTCGACCTGGCCGAGTACCTGGCCGGCATCAAGAGCAAGGGCGCGGCCTGATCGGCCCCATTCACAGGAGTGATTTGAAATGGCAGTGCAAGCCCAATACGTCCAGGAAGGCGACTACATCGACTACACGCCCGGCAGCGCCGTGGCGGCGGGAGACGTGGTAGTGCAGGGAGATCTTGTTGCCGTCGCCAAAGGCGACATCGCGGCCAACAAGCTGGGGGCGCTGGCGGTCGGAGGTGTCTTCGACTTCGCCAAGAACACGGGCGTCGCCTACACGGTCGGCCAAATCCTGTACTGGGACGACACGAACAACGTCGTCACCGCCACGGCGACCGGCAACAAGCAAATCGGCAAGGTCATTCGCGCCGCCGCCACGACCGACACCACGGTTCGCATACGGCTGAGCCAGTAAGAGCCGCTGTCAGGTTTGTCGCGCCTTCTCTCGCCCCAGGAGACAACACGTGATGCGATGCTTATTCGCTCTCGCCGGATCGCTGCTGGTCGCCACGGCGGCCTCGGCGCAGGGGATCGAGTGCCCCGATCCACGGCTGGCGGCCGACCTCCCCAAGGACATCCGAAGCTGGTTCCGCAATCCGGACGGATCGTGCGTTCAGTGCTCCATCGGCATGTGCGGCGTCGATCAAAACGTGCCGGCCGCCGCGACCTTGCTGTGGGACACCGAGTACGGGCCGCGCGAGCGAGGCGGCTCGGGTCCGTCGCGCGTCGCAGGTTACTGCGACCGGCGTGGAATCCGGGCCTTCAACGTCACCGGCTCGTCGACCTGGGACTGGATGAAGTGGGCGGCGGAAACGGGCCGCGGCGCGGCCATCGGCGCTGGCAGCGCCCATTTCCAAACGCTCATGGGCTACGACCGGCAATCCGGCACTTGGTACGTCTGCAACAACAACTCGCCGTCGCGGATCGACGAGTACGACGAGGCGTCGTTCCGCCGCTTGCACCTGGCCAGTGGTCAGTGGGTGGTCGTCCTCGACTACCCTCCCCATCCTGCGCGGCCCCGCTATTTCCGCTGGTGGTGATCCGCACTTCCCGTTCCTTCAGGAGGTCCTGTCATGCGGCTGATTTTGTCCGTTCTGTTGATCGTGTCCGTAGGACACACCGCGGGCGCGCAAACTAGCGGCCCCGAGGTCGACCAGGCCGAGGTGCTGCGGCTGGGAGACATGGTGCAAGTCGTCGGCGGCGGCCTGCGGGCCTCGCCCGACACCGATGCCTACGTGGCGGCGATGGGTCCGCCGGCGAGCGACGCCGACAAGTGGTTCATCAGCGTGCTGTCGATGAAAGGCTGTGCCGGTTGCGAAAAGCTCAAGAAGGACTGGGTTGCCAACCCCTGGCTCTTGGCGCTGGCCAATCCTGCCGAACCGAAGCAATCGTGGGCGCATTACACGGTCTACGACAAGGACGACCGGAGCCAGGCCTTTCGGTTCGAGAACATCAAGGTCACGGCCTATCCCACGATCCTCGTGCAGCCGCCCCGCAGCGGGCGTTACGGCGAGGCGAGCACCGTCGTCTATCAGGGAGTCTACGGCGGCGATCCCGAAAAGCTGGCGCGCGACATCACGCAGGCGATCCGGCAGTACGTCAGCAAGCTGCAACCCGCCCCGGTACGCGGCGGGGAGCACGGCCAGGTGGGAGTTGACCCGCCGTGGCAGCCGGTTCCCAAGGTCGATCCGTGGCAACCGCAGCCCCAGCCCAATCAACCGTTCCCGCCGTTTGATCCCACGATCCCCCCGCAACCGCCCGCGCCCACGCCAGCCCCGGCGTTCCCTTGGTCGTCGGTCCTCTCGCTGGTCATGGCCGGGTTCTCGCTGCCGGCGGCGGTGGCGCTGGTGATCTGGGCCGTGTCGTACATCCGCGCTCGCCGACAAGCCCAGGGCAAGCCGCCAGTCGTGGATCAACCCACGCTGGATCGTTTGCTCGAACTGCTCAAACAGGCGGAGAAGCAGTCGAAGCCGACGAATGGCAAGCCCTGACCGGAGGACCGCGTCATGCCCGACCTGCTCGAAACCGGCCAGCAATGGCTCGCCGACCAACTGAAGACACACGCCTCACGGTCGGTGATCTATGTGCGCGGCGGCGAGCAGGTCGCGGTGCGAGCCACAATTGGCCGCACGCTGCTCAAGCTTGACGACGGCTACGGCGGCGTGCGGATGGAATGGACCGACCGGGACTTCTTGATTCCGGCGGCCGACCTGATGCTTGCCGGGAGTCCGGCCACGCCTCAGCGCGGTGATCGCATTCGGGAAACCTCCGGATCACAGACGTTCGTGTTTGAAGTGATGGCTCCAGGCAAGGAACCGCCGTGGCGCTGGTCGGACCCGTTCCGCAAGATGCTGCGAATTCACACCAAGCACACCGCTACGGAGGGGCTTTAGCACACATGGCCACGATCATCGACGTTGCCAACGCCGTCGTGACACAGCTCAACAGCGGCGCGTTCAGCCAGCTGTTTACAGCTCAACGCCTTTACCGGCCGCAGTTCGATCTGTCGGAGATGAAGACGCTGCACGTGACCGTAGTGCCCAAGGCCCTGGCGATCAACAGCCTCAGTCGCGGCAGCGACAGCCACGAATACCAGATCGACGTGGCCGTGCAGAAGAAGTTCGAGACGGAGTCGTCCGAGGAGCTTGACCCGCTCGTGGGCCTGGTCGAGGAGATCGCCGACCACTTCCGCACCCCGCGCCTGGCGTCGTTGCCCAGCGCGCTGTGCGTGAAGGTGGAAAACAAGCCAATCTACGCGCAGGAACATTTCGACGAGATGCGGCAGTTCACCAGCATCATCACACTGACATTCCGAGTGGCGAGGTGAGCGATGGTCGGTGTGAAGGTGAAAACCAAGAGCCGGATGGAGCGGGTGGCTCAGAAAGCCAAACGCAAGAGCATCGAGAACCTGGGCCATGCCGGGGCAGCGATCCGCCTGACGGCCAAGCGAAGCATTCGCAAGCGCAAAGGCCCCTCGCCGATCGGTCAGCCGCCCCACACGCACACCCGCCGGCTGCCCCGGGCGATCAAGTACGCCGTCGTGAAGCAGAAGTCGTTGGTGGTTATCGGGCCGGACGTGGAGTCGCTGGGCACCGCTGGCAAGGCGCACGAGCACGGCGGGGCCTACAAGCACGAACATTACAAGCCGCGCCCCTTCATGGGCCCGGCCCTGGAGAAGACCAAGGACCGCCTGCCCAAGCTGTGGGCGGGCTCGGTGCGGTGAGAAAAGGAGCAATCGCAACATGGCAACCAATTGGAAACTGGGCCGCGAATGCACGCTGTCGGTCGGCGGAGCCGAGCTAACGCTCGCCCGCGAGGTGACCGTGGAACTTGGCGGCAGCGAAGCCGACGTGACCACCCGGGCCAGCCAGGGCGTCAAGCGGAGCGTGCTGGCCCTGCGCGAACTAACCATCTCGGGCACCGCGCTGTACACCTCCGACGGTGCCGGGGCCCTGGTCAGTGCCTACAACAGCGGTGCGGCAATTGATGTGGCCGTCTCCGATCCGACGCTCAGCTACTCGGGCAAATGGATCGTCGCCAGCCTTTCCCAGGGGCAGCCGCTGGAGGACGTGGCGACGCTCGATTTCACCCTCAAGCCCACCCTAGAGGAGACGTCCACGTGAAGACCTTCCAAGACAACGCCGGTCGGACTTGGACGGTGGCGATCAACGTCGACGCCGTCAAGCGGGTGCGGGACCTGCTTAAAGAGGATCTGCTGGACGTCGAGCATGTGCTCCAGCGGCTCATGGTCGATCCGATCTTGCTCTGTGACGTGATCTACTGCGTCTGCAAGCCGCAGGCGGACGCGGAGAACATATCGGATGTGCAGTTCGCCCAGGCGATGGCGGGCGACGCGATCGCCCATGCCAAGACGGCCCTGGTGGAGGAACTCGTAAATTTTTCCCCCGACCCGAGGGACCGCGAGAACCTCGGGCTGGCCGTGGCGAAGTTCAACATGATGGCCGGTCGGGCCCGGGAACTGATCAAGGCTCGGCTGGACAGCCCCAGGCTGAGCCAGGAGATCGAGGCGGCCCTGAGTGCCGTTGGCGTCTCGTTTACGAACTTGCCGGAATCGTCGGAGTCGACCCCGGACCGCTGACGCTCCGCGAGCTGTTCTGGATGGCCGATGGGCGCCAGCGTGCGGCATGGAACCATACGGCCCAGGTCCTTGCCATGCTCTACAACGCCTACCGTGACCGCCGGACCAAGGCCCTGGCCCCCAGCGACTTCCATCCGTACCTCAAGAAACCGGTGCCAACCGTCACGCTCAAGGAGCTTGTCGAGATGGGCGTCCTGAAGCCTCCTAAGGAATGACCGCATGGCAAATGCCCAGGGAATCCGCGCCGGCCAGGCATTCGTCGAGCTGTTCGCCGACGACAGCCGGCTGGTGCGCGGGCTCAAAGCCGCTTCGGCGAAGCTCAAGGCCTGGGGCCAGGGCGTCACCGCGGTCGGCAAGACGATGCTGGCCGGAGGCGCGACCGTCCTGGGCGCTTTGGCCGGCACGGCCAAGGTGTTTGCCGACATGGGCAGCCAGCTTGCGGACATGAGTGCCCGAACCGGTGTCTCGGTCGAGGCCCTTTCGGAACTGGGGTATGTGGCTGAGATGTCCGGCGGCGACCTGGAGACGCTCGAAGCCGGCCTGCGCAAGATGCAGAAGGCGATCGTCGAGGCAGCGTCCGGCTCTCAGTCGGCCCAAGAGGCTCTCTCCGCGCTGGGCATCACGATCGCCGATCTCAAGAACCTCTCGCCCGACGGGCAATTCATGCTGATCGCCGACCGACTGGCCCAGATCAAAAACCCGACCCAGCGGGCGGCGGCCGCAATGGAAGTGTTCGGAAAGTCGGGCACCAAGCTACTGCCCATGATGGCCGGCGGCGCTGCGGGCTTGGACGCGATGCGGCAGAAGGCTCGCGACCTCGGGCTGGTCATGTCCAGTGAAGACGCCGCCGCAGCCGACGAGTTTGGGGACCTGATCGACAGCCTGTGGAAATCGCTCAAGATGGGCGTGTTCACCATCGGGTCCGCCTTGGCCCCAATTCTCAGCGATCTGGCCAAGCGCGTGATGGGGGTAATCAAGAGCGTTTCCGACTGGATCAAGCAGAACAAGGATGTCGTCGTTACGGTGTTCAAGGTTGCCGCGGCTGTGGCGGCCGGTGGCGCGGCGCTGATGGTCCTCGGGGGCCTGATTTCTGGGGTCGGGTTCGCCTTTGGCACGCTGGCAAGCATCGTCACTGGCGTGGGAACCGTGTTGGGCGTGATCGGCACGGTCCTGGGCGCGATCCTATCGCCCGTGGGGCTGGTGATCGCGGCCCTGGCGTCTCTGGGGGGCTATCTCCTCTATGTCTCGGGCACCGGCCAGCAGGCCCTGTCGTGGCTGGGCGAGCAGTTTGCTGCGCTGCGGGACACGGCCTTGGCCGCCTGGAAGGGCATTTCCGATGCTCTGGCGGCTGGCGATATCGGCTTGGCCGCCAAGATCCTCTGGCTCACGCTGAAGATGGAGTGGCAGAAGGGGGTCGCCTGGCTCACCGAGAAGTGGATCGGCTTCAAGGAAGCCTTCATGGCTGTGGCCACAGAGGCGGTCTACGGCACGGCCAAGATCCTCACCTCGGCCTGGGCCGGGCTGCAAACCGCTTGGGTCGAGACGGTCGCCTTCATGTCCAAGGCGTGGACGGTCTTCACCAGTTCGCTGGTGACCGGCTGGAAGACGGCGCAGAACTGGATCGCCAAGAAGTTCGTCTCGCTGATGGCCATGTTCGACGACTCCGTGGACGTCGAAGGTGCCCAGCAGATCCTGGATGAAGACTTCCAGCGGGAACAACATGGGCGTGAGCAGGCTACGCAGCAGCAACTCCGCGACATCGAAACCACGCGCCAGTCCAAACGGGCGGCGATCGACCAGGAGGAACAAGGCACCCTCGATGAGCTGAACCGGGAGAAGGATGCCCGGCACGTGGCGCGGCAGCAGCAGAACGACGCCGACGTGAAGGCCGCCGAGGACGCGGTGGTCCAGGCACGCAAGCAGTGGCAGGACGCGCTGGATGAGGCGGCCCGGAAACGTGCCGAGATTGCGGAGACAGTCGGTCCGGAGCGGATCAAGGGACCCGGCGATTTAGAGGGACTCGACCTGGAAGGGATGGGCAAGAAGTCGGTCAGCGTCCAGGGCACCTTCAACGCGATGGCCGCCCAGGGGCTCGGCACGGGCGGGCCGATGGAGCGGGCAGCGCGGGCAGGGGAAGAGACGGCCAAGAACACCCGCAAGCTGGTGATGCAGGCCCAGCATGGCGGCCTGCAATTCGCATGAAATGGGTTTGAAATCGGACTTGTGCGGAAGCACGTACCAAGAAAATGGCGGTCACGGTCCACGAGAAATGGGAAAGCCGTGAGTCAACCGAAGGGGAGAGCCCGTCGGTTGACCTTATCTATGTTGTGCGCGGCACGGACAACGACCTGTCGGCCAAGACGGCTCTAGCCCTGGCGTCGCCCGTTCTCTACGACGGCCTCGTCCGCCAGACCCTGCACATCGAGCGGGTCGCCGAGGATATCTGGGAAGGTTCGGTGCGGTATGGCAAACGCGAACCGCCCGAGACAGGGGATTCCTCGTACCAGTTCGACACGGGCGGCGGAACCCAGCACATCACCCAGAGCCTCCAGACGGTCGGCCGCTATGCCCCGCCGGGCAAGACCGCCCCGGACTTCCAGGGTGCCGTCGGCGTGACGCACGACAACGTCGAGGGCGTGGACATCACAGTCCCCGTCTACAACTTCTCCGAGACGCACTACGTCGCCGCGGGTTTGGTGACCCCCGGCTACAAAGCCGCGCTCTTCTTTCTCACCGGCAAGGTCAACGGTGCCGCCTTTCGGGGCTTCGCCGTCGGCGAGGTGCTGTTTCTGGGGGCGTCGGGCTCGAAGCGTGGCCAGGAGGACTGGGAGATCACCTTTCGCTTCGCCGCAAGCCCCAACGTCACCGGCCTTCAGGTCGGCAACATCACGGGCATCAACAAGAAGGGCTGGGAATACCTCTGGGTCCGCTATGCCGACGACGAGGATGCCGACGCCAAGGTGCTGGTCAAAAAACCGATCGCCGCCTATGTCGAGCAGGTCTACCAGTATGGGGATTTCTCGGGCCTCGGGATCGGGACCTGACGGAGGCGACTGCCGTGGGAAATCCCTTCAAGAAGGTGCAGCCCGGGCAGAAGCTGGAAATCCCAGCCGAGGCGTTCAACACGTTCATCGACGCGGCGCTCGACTTGAAGGCCCGGCAGCAGAGCCGCGGCGGGCAGTCGGAACCGAGATTTCCCAACAGTGGCATCATCAAGGTCCGCAACGCCAGTGGCTCCGACCGAGAACGATTCGATGTTCTGGGGCTGGTTGCCCCGATCATCGACCCGTTGGCCAACCTGCAGGCGTTCAAGAACGAGCCAACGCTGATCGGGGTCAAACCGGAAGACCCCGCACATCGCGGCAAGTTCGCCATCCTGCTCGAGCCAGTCAAGGCCGGTGAGATCGCCCACTACGCCTGCGTTAGCGGCGTGACCCCCGCCCGGGTCTATGTGGAGAAGGAATGGCACGACCGGGCCGACGTCTTATCGGGCGAGCCGTCCTGCCTGAAATGCGGGGAGCGAGGCGCGGCCACCATCTTGTGGAAGCAGCCGGGCAAGGGCGTCAAGTGGGCGCTCGTGAAGATCGGCCTGGGCTACGACGAAGACTTCTGGGCCCGGATCATCGCCCACGAGCAGATCGGGCCGAACAAGTGGAAGTACACCTTCTTCGAGGTCATCCACGACGACGAGAAGTACGAGTATGGCGCCTGGGTGCCCAAGCCCGGCGGCCGCGTGGGCTACGCCTACAACTCGGTCGAGGACCCCAACGACGGCGCGGGAATTGAGGGCAACGGCGTCGATCTGGATCACCTCGGGAAATGTTGCGCAGACTTCATGGAAGACTGCTGCGACGGGCCAGTCCCGTCCAGCAGCGGTGCCGGCGCATGCAACTGCCGCCTGTTGCCGGTTGGCATCAACGCCATTGTCCGAATGAAGGAAGTCCGCTTCGGCACCGACCCGCAGCCGAAGATCGAGTACTGGTTCCAGTACGAGAACGAGGCGGATTGCTGCCCGCCCAGCGGCAGCTCTTCCTCCTCGGGCAGTTCCAGCGGCAGTTCGTCGGGGAGTTCCTCGGGAAGTTCTTCCGGCATTTCCTCCGGCAGCAGCGGCAGCTCGTCAGGCTCCTCCTCGTCCAGTGGCAGCTCTTCGGGGAGCAGTTCATCATCGGGACCGTCCTCTTCGGGCAGTTCCTCTGGCGGCTCCTCCAGCGGTCCGCCGTCGTCATCGGGCGGCAGTTCCTCTGGGACGCCGCCCTCGTCCAGCGGAACCTCGGGCCAGGAGGTCACCGTCAACCTGGTCACCTGCGACATCCACAACCGATGCGGCCACTATCTGGTGTTTCAGCAGGTACGGTTGCACCTGCCGGCAGGCACCCGAGTCGAGCAGATTCCGCCGACCGTGGTCCCGATCTACGAGTCCCAGGAGCTCTGCGACTCGTCCAGCAGCAGCGGATCATCGGGTTCCTCCAGTAGCGGATCGTCTTCTTCCGGGAGCAGCAGCGGCTCGTCGTCGGGCAAGAGTTCCTCTTCGAGCGGCGTTTCGTCATCCGGAAGCTCCTCCAGCGGAAGTTCCTCCGGTCCGTCGTCGGGCCGTTCGTCCGGGTCGTCGAGCGGCCCGTTGAGTTCCTCGTCGGGCAGCAGTTCTTCGGGCGGAAGTTCATCCTCGTCAGGCAGTTCGTCGGGCAGCTCCAGCGGCAGTTCGTCCGGAACCAGTTCGTCAGGTTCGAGTGGCTCCTCGAGCGGCTCCTCCAGTTCCAGCGGCTCGTCCAGCCAGCCCTCCTCCTCGTCAAGCGGCTCGTCGAGCGGGTCGAGCAGCCTTGCGTCGTCCAGTAGCAGCCCGTCGAGCAGCAGCCCGTCGAGCAGTTCTGCTTCAAGCAGCGGGCCGTCCAGCAGTACCCCTTCAAGTAGCAATCCTTCAAGTAGCGGTTCGTCCAGCGGCAGCGCCAGTTCGTCGAGCGGAATGTCGTCTTCGTCGGGCGCTTCATCGAGTGGTCCGCCGTCATCGTCGGCCTCCAGTAGCGGTTCGCCTAGCAGCAGCGCGCCGAGTTCCAGCGGATCGTCGAGCGGTTTATCCAGCGGGCCGTCGTCCTCGTCGCCGAGCAGTTCCGGCCCGTCGTCCTCCAGCGGCACCCCGTCCAGCAGTGGTTCGCCGAGCGCCAGTAGCGGCCCCCCGGGTTCCAGCGGCCCACCGTCTGGCTCATCGCCGAGCGGCCCAGCCAGTTCCTCGTCATCCGGCCCCAGCTCGTCCGGCAGCAGTTCGGCGTCGTCCAGCGGTTCCAGTTCCAGCGGATCATCCGGGAGCGGATCGTCGTCCAGCGGCGGCTCTTCGAGCGGCAGCGGTCTGTCGAGTAGCGCCCCGCCCAGTAGTGGCGCATCAAGCGGTGGTCCGTCCTCGGGCAGTTCCAGTGGGACCTCCTCCAGCGGCCCCGGCCCATCCAGCAGCACGAACTCCAGCAGCGGGGCGACCAGCGGAAGCTCGTCGGGTCCCGCGCCGTCATCGTCTTCTTCGAGCGGCGCTCCGAGCAGTTCGTCCGCGCCGCCTGCCTCGTCGTCGGCCGGCACTAGCTCAAGCGGCGTTCCCCCTGAAAACCCGTCGAGCAGTTCATCGGGAGGCACCCCACCAAATCCACCCAGCAGCTCGAGCCCGCCGCCGAACGGCTCGTCATCGTCATCCCAAAGCCAGTCCAGCAGCAGTGGCGCTGGAACGAGTAGTTCTTCAGGCAGCGGTTCTGTCTCTTCGTCGGCCACGTCGTCCGGTTCGTCCACGAGCAGCCAACCGACCAGCCCTTCATCCAGTAGCAGTTCTCCGCCAACGGGTTCCTCGAGCGCGTCGCCCCCGGCTTCGAGTTCCTGGTGGGCGGACAGCTCTGGGTCTTCCGGCGACTTCGTCAGTTGGAGTTCATCGTACCCATGATCATTCCCGGCAGGATGATTCGCTACGGACAGGCCGTCAGCCGGTGGATCGCTGCCGGTCGGCCCACGCGATCCGCAGAGCGGGTCCGACAGGTCTTCGAGACGCACTGCCGGCCGTGCGAACACTTCGACCCGGCAACGCAGACGTGCCGACTTTGTGGTTGCCGGGTCGCCCCCGCAGGGCCGGCGTACCGCAACAAGATCGGGATGGCGACCGAACGATGTCCGGCCGAGCCACCCAAGTGGAGCGAGGAGTATTCCCAATGAAGCTCTTTGTCATCGGCTATCCCGGAGAGATGGGCGGAGCCAACACCGAGGCGTGGCACACGATCAAACTGTGGCGTCGCTTCGGGGTGGACGTGCATTTGATCCCCACCTGGGGCGCCGACGAGCGTTGGCGCGCGAGGTTGGACGCCATGGGCTGCACGACGCACGCGATCCGTCCCGAGGAACTCGAAAGCGTGCCGGGGCTGGCCGGGACGCCCGTGGTCGGCTTCTGTAACGCCGAGTTCATCGTCCAGGCGCATCGCTTCCGAAAGCTGGGATGCCCCATCGTCTGGGTCAACTGCATGACGTTCCTCTTCGACCACGAGAAGCGGTTCTTCGCCGAGCACGGGCCGGCGGATGCGATGGTCTACCAGTCCGATTTCCAGCGCCGCGAGATCGAACCGCAGCTTGCGCCCTTCGGCTACAAGCCCGCCACGGGGCACCTGATCCACGGCGCATTCGATCCCGACGAGTGGGAGTTCCACCCGCGCCCGCACGCCAAGGGCGACGTGTTCGTCGTCGGCCGCGCCGCCCGGCCCGACCAGGACAAGTGGTCCAGCAATACCTGGCCGATCTACGGGCGCATCCAGTACGCCAACAAACGGGCGCTCATGTTAGGCATGGACGAGCGGACACACCAGAAGCTCGGCCCGCCGCCGGTCTGGGCCGATTGCCTCAGGCCGATGGCCATGCCCGTGCAGGATTACTTCCGGCAGTTGCACTGCACGCTGCCGGTCAACGGCGGCGCCCGAGAAAACTGGCCGCAGGCCGGCCTGGAGGCGATGGCCACAGGCGTGCCGGTCGTCGCCCAAAACCTGTGGGGCTGGCCCGAGATGATCGAGCACGGCGTGACAGGCTTCCTGGGCGACTGCGACGAGGAACTGGCCCACTTCACAGCCATGCTGGCCTACGACGAGGACCTGCGGATGCGGATCGTCCATGCGGCCAGAGAACGCCTGGCCAGCGACCTTGCCGACCCCGAGACGATCTGGGCGGGGTGGAGGAAGCTCTTCGCCACGATTTCCGGCAACTGGCAGGAGGAGTCGCAGCAACCCCGTCGAGAAGCTGCGTGACCTTTTGGCCGCGGATCGCCACCTCACCGATCAATCCCATGTGCATTCCACGAAGCAACCTGGCCGAATGGCACCTGACCTACCGGTGCGATCTGGCGTGCATCGGCTGCAACCGGGCGTGCTTCCTGCCGCCTGCCACGCCGGGCATGACGCTCGACGACGCGCGGGAGTTCGTGCGCCAGGCCCAGGAGCTTCGGTGGACGCCGGACGTGGCCCTGTTGGGCGGCGAGCCGACGCTTCACCCCGACCTGTTCGGGTTTCTGGAAATCGCACGGCAACTGTCCGGCCGGGTGATCGTCGTCTCGAACGGGTTTTCTCGACAAGCCCAGGAGTGTCTGCGGGAGGCGCAGATCCTGGGCGCCGAGGTAGATCGCCGGTCGCACAAGCCCCACGGCAGCATCCGCCACCTCATCACCGACGTGTTCACCGCCCCGCCGGATTTTGGCATGGAGGGCCGTGCGCCGTGCTCCTGGCACTCCTCGGCCGGCGGCTGCGGCATCTCCGTGGACGCCGCCGGCTACACGGCGTCCCATCGGCGGGGCCATCGACGGCATCTTGGGGCTCGGGCTACGCACGCGGCGCCTTGCCGACCTGTGGGTGCCGGAGAAGGTGGCCTCTCAGACGGCCGCCTTGTGCCGATTCTGCGGCAAAGGGCTGGGCTTGGACCGGGAGCATCAAACGCAATGCCGCACCTGTTTTGGCGTCGCCATGTCCGCCACGTGGCAGCGGGCAGCCGAACGACTGCTCCAGGGCCCTTTGCCATGAAACTGGCCGCGCTGTGCTGCACCTACCGGCGTCCGCATCTGCTCGGGCAGCTCATCGAGAGCTTCCTGCGTCAGGACTACCCCAGTGAGCTGCGGGAACTGGTGATCCTCGACGACGCTGGGCAGTACGAGAACCAGGAGGGCGACGGCTGGCGACTCATTTCGATCCCGCAGCGGTTCCACTCCTTGGGCGAGAAGCGGAACGCCTGCGCGGCCTTGGCCTCCCCTGACGCCCAAGGGTTCCTCGTGGCCGACGATGACGACATCTACCTTCCGCACTGGTTCAGCGCCACGGCCGAGGCGCTCAAGCAGGCCGAATGGTCGCGGCCGAGTCTGGTGCTGCTCGAACACGACGACAGGCTCAAGGAGCACGAGACGGGCGGGCTCTACCACGGCGGTTGGGCGCTGCGGCGCACTGCCTTCTATCGCGTGCGCGGCTATGCGGCCCTGAACAACGGCGAGGACCAGGAACTTGCCGGTCGGCTAGTGGCCGCAGGCGTGACCGAGTGCGATCCTTGCCGGCACGCCCCGCCGTTCTACATCTACCGCTACGACAACACCAGCTACCACCTCAGCTACATGGACGACCGCGGCTACGAGTGCCTCGGCGACCGCTCCAAGATCGGGAAGGCCAGCCTGCATTTCGGTTGGCCCCGCGATTACGCCAAGCTGCCGGTCATTCGCCGTTACTCGTTCGCGTCCCACGTTTCGCACAGTGACGGCAAGATGCCGGTCGAGTTGATCGGCCCGGTCAACGCCCCCGGCGGCAACGGCCCGACCAACGGCATGGACGCCCTCCAGAAGGCGCTCAAGAAGCGGAGCGCCGAGGGGCTCGACTGGCTTTCGATCAAGCCGCTGCCCGCGAGCAAGGGGGCGCTGCCCTGGTTCTGGCACTGGGACGACCGCCGCTACGCGGCCTGGTGGGACTCCGAAGGCCAGCCGTTCGTCCAGGGACCGAACATGCTTTTCACCAACTCCGGCTCGCCGCGGATCGACGCCGAGGAGTGTGCCCTTTTGGACGCTGCCAACTGCCGGGCGATGTTCTGCCACAGCGAGTGGTATCGCGATCTGATCGCCAAGCACCGCGGGCCGGCCAACCAGTCGCCGATCGTGCTATGGCCGTACCCCATCGATCCGTGGCCCGGCGAACCGCTGCCCGACGAATACGAACTCTTGATCTACGCCAAGAACGGCAACCGCCCGCAGCTCCTGGAGCACTTGGCCGAGGTGTTCCCGCGGCACGTGCAGATTCACTACGGCCTGTATCGCCGCGAGCAACTCTTCGAGGCCGCCCGCCGCTCCCGCGCCTGCGCCTACCTGGCCGACGACGACCACGGCCCGCTGGCTCTCCAGGAAATCCTGCTGGCCGGCTGCCCCACCGTCGGCGTCCGCTCCGGTGCCCCCTTCGTCCAGCACGGCCTCACCGGCCACCTCGTCGACCGTCTCCCACCCGGCCGCCAGTGCGTCGCCAACGAGGACGATGAGGCGGTCTTGGCCACCTACCTCGACGCCCTGGCCCAGGCCCAGGCAATGGACCGTCGATCCGTTCGGGAGACTGCGGCAGGGCAGTTCGCCACGGACCGAATCGTCGAATCCGTCCTGGAATCGCTCGCCGTGTGCCGTTGCTTCGCGCCTTGAGCGGGCGGTTTCATGTTGTGCCCACCCACTTGTGGAGATGGCACCCAATTGGGCGACGCGTCGGGCACAAAACGACCAGGCTGCCTAACGCCCCCGCCGCAATTTTCGCACAGCGAAGACAACCGCAGGTGGTTGTAAGCAAGGCACCGGAGGCCATAATTGTTAACCCGAGCGGCGCGAGACAGAGAGACAACCGAGAGTTTCCGCCCGAGACCGCCGTTTTGGACGGGTCGTCGAACTGGGAGCAGGTGTCACGTCGCGGGCAGAGAGCGAGAGTTCGAGACAGCCGGCGACCGGACCCGTCGCCGCAAGTCGTTGCAGGAACTGGCCCTAGAACGCACAAAGGCCGACGCCCGGAGGCATCGGCCTTGCGTATAACCCGACGGTAGCCGGATTTCGCTACCGTCAAAACAAGTGGCGGGGACAGGATTCGAACCTGTGACCTCGAGGTTATGAGCCTCGCGAGCTACCGGACTGCTCCACCCCGCGTCGAATGCCTCGGTAGAGAACATCGTACCGATGAACCCTAACTCTGCGGTCAATTATACCCGCGCCACGGGGCGCGTCGAGTGGTCCGACGAGCTTTCCGCATTTCCGCACAGGGCCCACCGAAACGCGATGGACACGCGGTCGGTGTTCGGCTACAGTGCCCTCGCCCGACAGAAACTGCCTCTAGATGGTGGTTGTTGATGCGTCTCTAGTCGGGCATTCGACAGGACCGCAATTCTCCGGCTCGATTCGGCACGGATGTGTCCAATCCGGTTTGGACAGCCAGGGAGATCTCGTCACACGGAGGTGTTCTTCTCATGCTGGCTCGGTTTGGCGCTCGCTGGAAAAAGGGGCGTGGCAGAACCGCGATGCCGCGCGTCGTTCTGCGGTATGAGCAACTCGAAGATCGGGTGATGCTCGATGCCGCGGTTGCGGCCGCCCCTCCGACGGCCCTCTCGCTGGCGGAAGTCGAGAGAGTGTCGATCGACGCGGTTCCCAACGATCCCCAGTTCGGGTCGATGTGGAACCTGCGGAACACGGGCATTTCAGGCGGACTGGCAGACGCCGATATCGACGCCGATTTGGCTTGGAACCGGTTTACGGGCAGTCTGGGCACGGCGGTGGCGATCATCGACACGGGCATCGACTACACCCACCCCGACCTCTACAAGAACCTCTGGCTGAACCAAGGCGAGCTTCCGCCGGGGTTGCGCCTTGCCGACACCGATGCCGACCGCCTTATCACCTTCTGGGACCTCAATGCGCCATCCAATGCGGGCGGCGTGATCGACGTCAATGCCAACGGCCGGATCGACGGGTACGACGTGCTTCATGACCCCCGTTGGTCCGACGGCCAAGACAACGACCACAACGGCAAGATCGACGACCTGATCGGGTGGGACTTCGTCCACAACGACAACGATCCCTATGACGACAACGGCCACGGCACCCATGTGGCCGGCACGATCGGCGCCTTGGCCAACAACGGCTTGGGGGTCGCGGGCATCAACTGGAAGATCCAGATGGCCGCGCTGAAGACCCTCGACGCCTCGGGCGGCGGATCGACCAGCGACGCGGCCGGCGCGCTGGACTATGCCGTACGCCAGGGGATTCGCCTCAGCAACAACAGTTGGGGAAGCGGTGCGTACTCGTCGGTCTTGGCGTCGGCCATCGCCAATGCCAGGGCGGCCGGACACGTCTTGGTCGCTGCCGCGGGCAACGACGGGCGCAATATCGATACGTCGCCCTACTATCCCGCGGCATACCGTTTCGACAACGTCGTGGCCGTCGCCTCGACCGACCGCTACGACGGCTTGTCCGGCTTCTCGAACTACGGGCCCACCTCGGTCGATCTGGCGGCGCCCGGATCGGGTATTCTCAGCACGCTGCGGGGTGGCGGTTACGGCCTCAAGAGCGGCACTTCGATGGCCGCGCCGCACGTAACAGGCGCGATCGCCCTGGTCTGGAGCGCATACCCCACGCTGGACTACCGCGCCGTGATCTCGCGGATTCTGGGGAGCGTCGATCGCGCGGCCGCGCTTTCGGGCAAGATCGCCACGGGCGGAAGGCTCAACGTCGATCGCGCCTTGTCGGGCGCGGCGGCGGACACGGCCGCGTCGCACGCCGCCACGACAACCGCAGCCGCGCTCGCCTTCGCCAACACGACCCCCGTGGCCCTGCGCCACCGCGTCACCGTGGTCTCGTCGATCACCGTGCCGGAAGACGTCGTCGTTGGCGACGTGAACGTGACGCTTCGCATCGCGCACACCAACGACGCGAACCTGAACATCTACCTCCGCGCGCCGGACGGAACGCGCGTCGATCTGATCGCCTACCGCGGTGGCAATGGGGACGACTTCCGGGGCACCACGCTCGACGATCAGGCCGCCGTGCCCATCGCGTCGGGGGTCGCGCCGTTTGCGGGCGTCTACCGTCCCGAGAAGCCGCTTTCGGCATTGCAGGGCAAACTCGCCGCCGGCACCTGGAAACTGTACGTTTACGACCGGGGTTCGTCCGACGCGGGGCGTCTGGAGTCGTGGCGTCTTACCATCGTCCCCGGCCAGAAACCGACAGGGGGTGCCGTTGCCTTGGCCACCGATAGGGTGCTGTCATGCGATCCGGACGTCGCCTCCGGGACGCGATGGCCAGACCGCGCGCTATGGGAGCTGGCAGCCGCGCTGGCCGAGCGCCGGGCAGCGGAGTGGGCCCCCTCGGAAACACCCCGGGCCATCGAGGCACATCTGCTGGATCTGATCTACGGCGCCTGACGCGCACCGATCCCGTCGCTAGGGAACGGTGATGGCCTCGTTCGGGCAGGCATCGACGCACGCGGCGCAGTCGAGGCAGTTCTCCTCGATGACCACGGCTTTGTTGTCCTCGATCTTGATGGCTTCTGATGGGCACGCGTTGGCGCAATCACCGCACCCGGAGCATTTCTCTGCGTCGACCACGGCTGCCATGGATTTGCTCTCTCCTTTGATCTGATCGCCCACGATGATCGAACCAAGAATGTGTATTTTAGCATACCAGCGCCGTGCCGCGCTTGGAAGTTGAAAACGACTCGGGACGCGGTTAATCGCAACGGATGGTTACAAAAATGGCCCCCGCGGTGGCGACACGGCAAGCGCCCTTCCGCGTGCGGTGGCGTCGACATCACAGGGGAATGAGCTTCGGGGTCGGGGCCCGGCGACCGAACACCCGGCCATACAGCGCCGCCAGGCCGCGGAAGTCGTGCCGGAGAAAGGCGTACAGGGACTCGGGCGGGTTCATGGCCAGCCACTGCCGGGCGAGCTGCGCGGCGTGGGCATGGTAACGCTTCTGCGAGCCGCTATGCACGTAGCACCGACCGGCGAACCGGCGCAGGTCGCCATCGAACCGCGGGCCGATGTGCCACAACTCGTGGACGATGGTCGAGAGCTTCTCGTGGAATTCCAGGTCGAGGAATCGCGGCAGATAGAACGTCAGGACATAGAGCATCTCGCGGCCCGAGGCGTCCACGAGCCGCTGAATGGTCCACCGGCGTCCCCGGCGCACGGTTTCGGTCCGACCGCCGGCGAATCGCAAGGGAGTCAGCGAAGCGAACAGGCCGTGCCCAACGTTCTTTCGTGCCTGCGAGAAGCCGACGGCCACGCGCGCCATGTCGATGTGCGCCAATTCCGGCAACCGCGCGGTCATGTCTTCGCAGAGGCGGCGGGCGTGGAAGGTAAAGTCGAAGCCCGGCCCGCGCCGACCGGGGCCGCGGGAAGCCGACGAACCGCTCGAAGGCATCATGGCTGACTAGGGCCCGGGAGCTGTCCGGTGACGGCGCCGGCGGTGAGCTGGGCGGGCACGGGCAGGGTGATGGTGAACTGGGTTCCCCGGCCTAGTTCGCTTTGCACGCGGATCTGGCCGCCGTGGGCCTCGACGATCTTGCGCGCCGTGGCCAGACCCAGGCCCGTGCCCCCCCGCTTCGTGGAAAAGAACGCCTCGAACAGGTGCGACAGGGTGTGGGCGTCCATGCCGCAGCCGGTGTCGATCAGGTCCAGGGCCACGCCGTCCCGCGCGCCGCTGGTGCGCACCACGAGCTGGCCTCCGTTCGGCATGGCCTGCTGCGCGTTGAGGAGCAGGTTCAGCAAGGCCCCGTCGAACGCCTTCCGGTCGAGCAAGACCATGGGCAGGTCGCTGGCCAGGTAGTCGATGATCTCGATGTTCGACTCCTTGGCCTTGGGCTGGAAGAACCCCAGCACCTGACGCACCTGGTGATTGAGGTTCGTCGGCTCGAGATTCAGGCGCCGCACTTTGGCGAAGTTCAGGAAATCGTCCAACAGGTCCTGGAGCCGCTGGCACTCCTGCTGGACGACTTTCACCTTGTTCAGCGCGCGGCGGTAGAGAGGGTTCTCGGGGTCCTGGCTGAAGTCCTCGGCCAGGAGTTCCATGTTGAGCCGGATGGTCGACAGCGGGTTCTTGATTTCGTGGGCCAGCGCGCCGGCCAGGCGGGCGATCTCGGTGTACTGATCGACCAGTCGTTGATTGACGTCGCTCACGGCGGGCACCGGCCTCGGTCGGGGGCGCACGGGATGGTCTGGCCGGCTAGCGGCGCCCGCGGCCGCCGTTGCCACGGTTCCCATTGCCGCGACCG
>JANLFZ010000259.1:0-801 GCA_024653385.1 Thermoguttaceae bacterium
CGCGATCCGCACCGAGCTGGAACTCTTCGATCCGGCCCTTGGGCGCCGTCCCGAGATCGTCGCGGTGACCAAGGCCGATCTGCCCTCGGCCGACAAGGTGCGCGAGGATCTCGCCGCGGCGCTCGACAAGCCCGTGCTCTTGATTTCCGCCGTCACCGGCCGCGGGCTGAACGAGCTGGTCGCGGCGATGTTGCGCGCGATGGACGAGCAGCGCACGCCGGCGTAGGCGGAAAGCCGCTGGCGGCGTGTGGTCACGAGGCGGCGCCGGCCACCGCGGGCTCGGCGCTCTGGCGAGCCGCGGTGTCGAAGATCTCTTGACGGATCCGTTCGGCGATCTCGTGGGGGTCCGTTTCGTCGAGGCGCTCGAGCACCTTTTGCCAGCGGTAGGGGAAATTGCCCGCCGAATCGGGCGGCTGGTACTTGAAAACCGTGTCGAAGGCGGTGCGCCGTTGGCGATACTCGTTCTGGATGGCGAGGAACCGCTCGACGAACGCATCGAGGTACGCGGCGGCGAACGCCTCGGGATCGCGCACGAACCTCAGACGGTTGCGGATCGGTTTGGCGTAGTCCTTGGCCCAGAGGATCAAGTCGGACAGGAAATCGTTGAACGTGCCCGTGTGATCCGCGACGACGATCTCTTGAGGGATGCCCCTCGCGTCCTCGATGACCATCTCGTCGCCGTCGTCGAAGAGCACTCTGCCTTCCAGATCGCATCGCCCGACGATCATGTTGGGAGCCGCCGCCTGACCCAAGAGGCGCGCGAAGGCCAACGCATACTCGGGGTTCTCGAAGCGGTAGTTG
>JANLFZ010000259.1:811-8877 GCA_024653385.1 Thermoguttaceae bacterium
CATGAACGTAGTCGCGCTCGAAGTACGGCGACCAGATACGGAACCGCCAGGGGCCGCGGGCGTACCACTCGCTGATGCGCTTGGAGGTGATCCGCGGCGGCAGGTTCATCCAAAGCTGGCGGCAGCCCAGGCGCCGGTCCAGGATGTACTCCATGTATTGCTCGGAGCGGATCATGGCCTCGTCGAGCGGCCGGCCCGCGTCGAGATGCTCCCGCGTGCCCCACTTCATCATCCGGATGATCAGCACGATCTCGCGGTCGCTGTTGCGCAGCTTGAGGGCCGCCACGTACACGTCGCGCCGGCCCCGGGCCGCCTCGCGGCGCGAGAGCGAGCCGATCACCCGGCCCACATTGACGTACTCCAGGTCGCCGTACTCCCGCACGAAGTTGAAGATGAACTGGCGGACCTTCTCGTCGCAAAGCGCCTTGACCTCTTCGTCCGTCCCCGAGGCAGCCGCCTCGAACACCGAGTCCAAGAACAACTCGCCGTGTTCGATCCTCGCCCCAGGCAACCAATGGATGCTCATGTAGAACTCGGGGCTCAGCCCGAGCATGATCTCCTCGGCCACCTCCTCATCCCGAGGCGCCAAGAGGGCCGAGACCATCCGGTTGCGCCATTCCGCCGACGAGGGGTCGTCATGGCGGAACGCGGGCGCCACGGCCTCGCGGAACTTGCCCTTGAGCCGCTGATACGTCTCCCACAGTTCTGCCGAGGGAAGGCTGGCGAAGTCGTAGCCCGCCAGGTCGGCCGGGCTGAACGAGGCGTCGGCCTGGAAGAAACGTACTTCGAGGTTCCGCTGCGCATTGGTCTTGGTGCAACACGCGCCGATCTCGGACAGGTGCCGGCGAAGTTCCTCCTCCCCCAGCGTTCCCAACCACACGAAGTCCTGGTACGTGATGTAGCGCGTGCCGGTCGTGTTGTTGTAGTAGTAGACCTCCTTGCCCCCGATGGCGATCCGCGAGGCGGCAATCATCGCCTTCATCTCGTCGATCGTTCGGGGCAACGGCGCGATCCGCCACAACTCGCCGCGGCGCTTGATCGCGTCGCGAACCTGCTTGTTCAGCACATGAAGGAAGCGGATGCGATGCTTCGGATAGCTCTCCTGGAGCAACTCGTCGGCCTCGAACGCCAACTCCATGTTCGCGGGATCGGGCCGAATCAGGAGTATTCCCTCCTCGATGACCAGATCCACCGCGCGGTTCCACACGGCGGACTGCTCGGCGGGGGAAAGCGGCTCCAGGCTCGACGCCCGGCGATGTTGCTCGAGCCAATCGAGGTAAGCCCGCCGCTGCGTGGCGTGAATGCCCGGCAGCATCACCAGGACCCCGTCGCGCGGGAAGATGGTGCCGATGCGGCACTTCAGCTTGCCCTGAGGGGTCTTGGCGAACGGATGGTCCCCAAGGATCAACAGCGAAGAGGGCATATCGTGCGCCTCCTCCGCATCCAGCCGGAGGGTGGTGACCCCAGATCCTTCTAGGCCAATTCTGCGGCAGTTGTAAGGCGGGCAGTCTGTCTATCCTAACACGCGAACCCACCCTGCTACCAGCCCTCTTCCGGCTGGGAGCCCAGCCCACCGGCGCGTTCCACTGTTCCGTACCCGGTCGCGCCCCCGATGTAGAAGATGCGACTCACGCCCGTCGGAGGGCCGCCAGCGAACGTAACTCGCATCGATGCGTTGAGTTCCAGTAGCGGCGGTAGGACTCGAACCTACGACACGCGGATTATGATTCCGCTGCTCTAACCAACTGAGCTACGCCGCCACGATGGCAAACCATTCTCCAGCAATGGGTTGCGTGCATTCCTCAGAGCGGTCCTCGCCCCGACTGCCAACGCGAACGGGACGCGACCTGGAACCACCACAAAGCATACCCCTGCAAGGCCAGCCTGCCAAGCCCCGGCACGTCTCCCCATCGAACGTCTCGGAGGTCAGCCGTTGGGTGGCGAGGTTGCGCGCACGGGATCGCGTCCGTTGACATAAGTATCGCTAATGTTATAAGATATTCTTATGAACATCGAGACGCTCCGGATCTTCTGCGACGTGGTGCAACACCAGAGCTTCTCGCGCGGCGCGGCGGCCAACAACGTGAGCCAATCGGCCGCCACTCAGTCGATCCATCGGATGGAGCGGCACTTCGGGGTCCAACTGGTCGATCGGAACAAGAGGCCCTTTGTTCTGACGCCCGAAGGTCAAGCGTGTTACGAGGGGTTCCGCGAGGTCCTCGAACTCTACGACGCGGTCGAGACACGGGTGCGGTCGCTGCGCAAGGAGATCACGGGGTTGGTTCGTGTGGCGGCCATCTATTCGGTCGGCTTGCACGACATGGCCCGTTGCATGCAGGACTTCATGCGACGTTATCCCAAGGCCAAGGTGCGTCTGGAATACCTGCGGCCGAACAAGGTCTACGAGGCCGTGCTGAACTCCGAGGTGGACCTGGGCATTGTGTCGTATCCGGCCCAGACGCCCGAGTTATCGGTCATTCCGTTGCGGTCGGAGCCGATGGTCCTGGTGTGCCACCCCAAGCACCATTTGGCGTCGCGCGACGCGGTGACGGCCGAGCACCTTCAGGACGAGGATTTCGTGGCATTCGACCGGGAGCTTCCCATCCGCAAGGAGATCGACCGGTACTTGCGCCAGCGTTCGGTCTCGATCCGCGTGGTGATGGAGTTCGACAACATCGAGACGATCAAGCAGGCGGTCGAGATCGGCGCCGGGGTCAGCATCCTCCCCCAGCCGACCGTGGCCTTGGATGTCGAGGCGGGCCGGCTGTCGGCGGTGCGGCTGATCGCTCCCCAATTGCAGCGTCCCATCGGGATCATTCACCGGCAGCGCAAGGTGTTCAGTCCCACGGCCACGAAGTTCATCGAGTTGCTTCAAGAGGTTCAAGTCAACGGCCAGCCCGAGGAACGCTAATGCGCGATGCCGAATCGCCCGTCGTCTTTCAACCCCTGGGCCGGACCGTCCACGTGTTGCGGGGGACCCGACTGCTGGAAGCCGCGGCCGGAGCGGGACTGGCCTTCGACACGCCTTGCGGCGGGGAAGGGACCTGCGGCAAGTGCCGGGTGGTGGTGCGCCAGGGGGTGGGCGACCCCGTGGATGCCGAGCGGCGAGTCTTCTCGTCGCGCGAGTTGACCGAGGGCTTTCGTCTGGCGTGCCAAACCACGGTCGAGGGGCCGATGACGGTGGAGGTCCCCTCGACGTCGCTTCTGGCGACGCAGTACCAGATCCTCGCCCGGTCTGAGACCGAGGCCGCGGCCGTGGTGGACCCGCCGCTTCGCAAGGAGTTCGTCGAGCTGCCGGTGCCGGACCGCAGCGACGACGTGGCCGACCTGGCGAGGCTTCGACGCGCGATCGGCCCGGTGGAGCCCGACCTGGATCTCCTCCGCCGCCTGCCGGGTCTGTTGCGCCAACACGCTTTTCGGGGCACCGCGGTGGTCGCCGACGGCCGGCTGATCGACTTCGAACCGGGCGATACGCGCGCCCTCTCGTTCGCCGTGGCGGTCGACGTGGGAACGACGACCCTGGTCGGCGTGCTCGTCGATTTGACCACGGGACCGGGCCGTCGCCTCGCGGCTCAATCCGCAGACGGGTTTCGGCGACGACGTGCTTTCGCGCATCCTCCACGCCCAGCGGCCCGGAGGGCTGGACGACTTGCGCCAAGCGGTGGTCCGCGCCATCGACGCGATGATCGGCGAACTGGCGGCCGAGGCGGGCATCACGCGCGAGCACATCTACGAGGTGGTGTTCTCGGGCAACACGACGATGCAGGAGCTGCTCTGCGGCGTCGATCCGCGGTTCCTGGGCGAGGTGCCGTTCGTGCCGGCGACGAGCGACCCGGTGCGCGTGGCCGCGGCCGAGTTGGGGCTGGGCATTCACCCCCGCGGCCGGGCGTACGTGCTGCCGGTGATCGGCGGTTTTGTGGGCGGAGACACGGTGGCGGGAATCCTCGCCACGCGGTTGGACCGGTCGTCCGGCCCCACCCTTCTGATCGACATCGGCACCAACGGCGAGATCGTGCTGTGGGCCGATGGCAAGCTCTCGGCGGCCTCGACTGCCGCCGGGCCGGCGTTCGAAGGGGCGCGGATCTCGCAAGGCATGAGGGCCAGCGCCGGGGCCATCGAAAAAGTGGTGGTGCGCGACGGCGACCTGCACATCAACGTGATCGGCGACGTCCCGCCCGTCGGCCTGTGCGGCTCGGCCTTGATCGACGCGGCGGCGGAGTTCCTTCGCCATGGCCTGATGACCTCCGACGGCCGGCTGGTGCCGCCGGCCGGCTTGCCCCCCTCGCTTTCGCCTGAACTCCGCAGGCGCGTCCTTGCGGAGGACGGCAAGACCTCGGTGGTGCTGGCCTGGGAGGCCGATTCGGGCAACGGCCGCGCCGTGGCGCTCTCGCAGCGCGACGTGCGCGAGCTGCAACTGGCCTCGGGGGCGATCCGGGCCGGCACCGCGATCCTGCTGAAGCGGGCCGGACTCAAGCCGGCCGATCTCGAGGCCGTGCTCATCGCGGGCGGCTTCGGCAATTTCATCCGTCGCAGCAATGCCCAGCGGATCGGACTATTGCCCGGGGAGATTCCGCGCCATCGCATCCGCTACCAGGGAAACACGTCGCTGGCCGGGGCGCGTCTGGTGGCGGTTTCCGAGACCGCGCGGCGCACGGCCGAGGACCTCGCCCGGCGCACCGAGCACGTCGATTTGTCCAGCGACCCCGATTTCCGCTGGTCCTTCGCCGAGTCGATGATCTTCCCGTGACGGCATGCTTTACGGCAAGGCGGGACCCGCCGGACCTCGCCGCGCGGGGGTCGCCTCCGGGGGAAACACGCCCAGGGCGCGTCGATGATGGCACACGGGTCAGGGGCCGACGGTTTCTCCGCCGCGGCGGGTCAACAGGGCCCGGAACACCGCCGAATCCATGCTCTGGCTGAGAAAATCCACGTGACCGTCGGCAAAGGCGACGTGGCAGCCATTCTCGTGGAGGCTGGAGAACTGGAATTGCCGCTCGCAACTGCCGGAGCAGGTGGTCTCGGGGGGATTGAGGCCGGGCTGGGCGCAGTTCGAGGCGCATTTCCACCAGCGGAGCACGCTGCGGGCGAATCCCTGCCCGGTGCCTCCGCCGGAACCGCCGCCTCCACCGCCGCCTGAGCCGGTGTTCATCGCCCCGCGGGCCCAACCACCGATCTCGAAAGCGATCTCACCGGCCGCAATGGTGTTGGCGGTACCATCGAGGATATCGCGAAAGTCGATCTGCGACATGGGATACAAGACGCCGTCGTCCTGGCCGGGCACGACCCCGGCGTTACCCGCGTAATGCCCAGGTGCGTACTGCGCCTGCACGAGTTCCGCCCGGAGTTCGGGGCACAGGTAGACGGGCACCCGAGTGCGCACCGCGGCCGCGTTCTGGGCATGGTCGAACCGCACCTTGAAGTCGTACGTCTGGCGGAGCGGACCCTGTTCGACGTAGTCGAGGATCAACGTGGGCCACGTGTGCAGTAGCTGGTTGGCGGAGCCGCTGGTGCCCAGCACGCCCGGCGGAAACGTCCGCAAGGCCGAGTGGTAGTGGTGCAACGCCAGGCCGACCTGACGAAGGTGGTTCTTGCAGGTGGCGCGCCGGGCAGCGGCTCGGGCGGCCTGCACGGCCGGCAGCATCAGCGCGACCAGAAGACCGATGATGGCAATCACGACGAGCAACTCGACGAGCGTGAACGCCTGGCGAATGGCCAACGCGCGGGGGCTGGATGCCGCGCCGGGGTTGGCCGATGCTCTCCGGACGGGGTAATACACGGCTTCCTCTGCTTTTCTTCCTCCGGCAAGGTGTCTACGCCAGCCGTACCGCGTGCCACGCCGCGAGGGTCGGATCGGCATGCGGCCGGACAAACAGCACGGGGCTTCGCCGGCGGCGGTTGGGCCGGAGGTGCTTGCCCACATCCACTTTCCCCTCGTCCACGAGGTCGCCGGTGTCCAACCGCCGCACCGCGATTCCGCGGGCGCGGATGGCCTCGAGATCTTGCGGTCCCGAGAGGTTGTCGGGCCACGCGCCGAGCTGGACGATGCGGCCGTCGTCGCCCATCGCGGCCAAGGCCACGGCGGCCAAGGCCCCGATGACGCCGCCTTCCGTGCCGCCCAGACCCTCCAAGTGCATGCCGTGCCGGGCGGCAAGATCGCGCGCGGTTTCTTGGGAAACCAACTCGCGTTGGCAGCGGGTACCGAAGGCGAGGACTTCTTCGGGGACCGACTCGGCCACACACAGTCCCGGGTCGCTGCCCGGCACGAACCACGCACGCATCCCTTCCCGGAGCGATTGCATCAGCCAGCCGAGGTCCGCCCCCGCGCCGCGCGCCACCAGGTGGATCGACGCGGAGCCGTTTTTGCTCGTGCAGGGGACGCGCGGATCGGCCAGCAACTGGTGGCGCACGATCATGCGGCACTCGAAGCGCGGAGCGACCCGCCGGACAAGGTCGCGCGCGAGCTGGTTCGTGCCCGGCGTACCCGGCATGTCGGTATCGTCGATCCCCACGTAGATCACGCGCGTTCCTCCGCGCGGGTGCGGGCCGACTCGGCGAGGCGGAAGCAGACGGCGGCGCTGAGGAGGCCCGCCAGCAACCCGCAAAGGGCGTAGCTGACCGCGGCTTGGAGCCACCATTCGGCCAGGGGGCGGGCCGCAAGGTGGTCGAGCCCGATGGCTTTCGCCCCGGCCCGAACCCCCAGCGCCGCGAGATTGGCCCCCAACCCGGCCAGGGCGAAACCGGCATAGAGGCGCCAGCCACGCGGGGCGCGCCACAGGGCGGCATCCAAAAGCGGCCCGAGCACCGTGAGACTCGTGATCGCCCCGAGGCCGACGGTGGCCGCGCCAGCCGCTTGGAGCAACGTGGCCGAGCCGGCGGCGCTGAGTCCCATCAGCGAACCGCCCATTCGGCGAGGGACGACCGCCAATCCCAAAGCCATGGGGAATACAGCGCGGAGGATGGCATGTCCTGGGATGCGCAGCCGCCATTCGAGGAATGTCGTGGCCAGCGCGGCGGCGACGCCCGCGCCAACCAGAAAGGCGACTTCCGCCTTGTGCAGGCGTTGTCTCCCGTGCGCAAGCGACGGCAGGCGCGTGCCTTGGGCTAGTCCCGCATGAACGCTCATCGCGGCGGTATGCATGGTGGCCTCCTGGGGGGCAAGCGTCGGGAACGGCCTCGCGGGCCGGCGACGAAGCGACCCGCGCGGCCCGGGGCCAAGTAGCCCAGCCGCAACGCCGAAGCGCATCCCCTTCCCGCGTGCGAACCCGCTTACCCAAACCAATTCGCACGCTCGTGCCATTTGCCAACCGTTATACCCGCCGCACGCGCCGTGTCAAGACGCGGTGGGCGGTTTCGTCGTGGGGGCCGGCGAGGGCACGCGAAAGCGCCGATCGAATTCCTGTCGCGCGACGTCGAACATACGCTGGCGCAAGGCGTCGTAGTCGCCGACCAGGCGCCGGGCCAGCGGAGTCAGGGCGCTGCGATCGGCCCCTTTGCCGCCGACGCGCGTCCGGACCAGGGCCCTGCCGAGGCGGGACTCGGCTTTCTTGATCCGCCCCCAGACGTAACGGTAACTCTTGCCAAGCCGGGCCGCGCCTTCCTTGATCGACCCCGACGCCTCCACCGCCTTGAGAATCTCGCTCAAACCGTGGCCGAACACGTAATGGCCGTCCAATTCGAGCCAGACTTTGACGCGGGCCTCGGGCAGTCGCGCGAAGGGAGCGTGGGCAGAGCGTTCGGCCATGGGACGATACCGGACAGCAAGCACCGGAGGGCCAACCCGCCAAGATCTCGGGTCGATCCCTATCGTACCGATTCGTCAAACGCCGGACCAGCCCACGCGGGTGTCCGATGGACCCGGCAACCGGGTCGTCGTCTGGTCGAGCGTCCGGTCGACCACGCGGAACGCGCTGCGCATCTGGTTGAATCCCTGGCCGAAGGCACCGTCGATGAGCGAAACACGGTACGGCTCGCGTTGGATTTCGCCCGGCGGCGTCGCGCTTGGGGAGACTGCGGCTTGGCGGCTCGCCTGATCGAGCGCGAGGGTTGCCAGCAACGCGGGATCGGCA
>JANLFZ010000260.1 GCA_024653385.1 Thermoguttaceae bacterium
CTCGAAAAGCACCTCCGGGCCCGCGTGCCCGCCGTGGGCCGCGTGGTGATCCACGTCGAGCCCGCCCAACGCGACGCACACGGCGGCAAGCCCTCGTAGCGGCCCATCGAACGGCGCGCTCGCGGCCGGTCCGTCACGACGCACCCCACTGAAGAAAAACAGATACCCCCCGAAAGATATTACCGCGCCGGTTGCGATTCGGGGACGGGCTGACTATACTAGTTACCAGAGACGGCAACGGCAGCTCGCCTCCAATACCGGGAGGTCGGTGGCCATGAACAGCGCCGATCTGTTGCGGACCCTCTCCGGGTGCAAGTTCTATCGGAGCTATCAACAGCTCCAGGATCGGACCCGACCCGCAGTTGCCCGATCGACAACGCGCCACGGGTACAAGTCGGGATGCCCCCCGGATCCCCAGACCGCGCAGGCCGCGAGGAACCGGCTGTTTCTCAGGTACTGCGCCGTGCTTGGGGCAATGCTCGTCGGGGTGATCGTGCTTTTCGTTGTGCCGTTGTGGCTGGTCTATCCGCCCTACGGAAAAGCCTGTCTGCTCGCGTTGCCCCCGATGGTCCTGTGCGCCCTGAGCTGGATGGCCGGCGCGTGGTGGGGTAGCAGCAAGAACCAAGTCACCCTGATGGCCGTCACTCTCGGCGCCATCCCCATCCGCGTGCTTCTCGTGCTGGTCTGGGCGTGGCTGGTCTTCTCGATTCCCGGGATGGTCAAGCTGGTCTTCGTGCTCGCCCTGATGGGCCACTGGATGGTGTTCTCCATTCCCGAGGTCGCCATGATGATCGAGCTGACCGGCCGCGCGGCACGCGCGTCCTCGGCAGACCAACCCTCGCGCATGGCGCCCGCGCCGGAATCCCAGGTCCACCGATCGCACGGACGCCCCTGGCAGCGCCATTGGCGGCGCAACGGGGTCCAGCCGCTCGGGCCTCTGGCCGCGGCGCAGACGAGCAACGGCCCCAGGCCGCGCTGACCGGCAGCAGCAGGTCGCGTGGCACGCCCGGGGCGAGGCGGGTCGGGTGGCACGGCCGGAGCGCCGCGATGCCCGTGGGCGGGTCCGACGGGTCGAGCGGTTTGGTCGCCCCCCCGCATTGATCTGGCGGCCCAACGCCGATTCTGGTACCCTGCCCGCCTCGTCAAGAGCAAGGGCGCCTGCAAAGGATGTCTCGCGCGACGGATTTCTGCCGTTTCCTGGGCTGTTCTGGCCTGCGGAGTCGTGACATGAGAGCCTGTCGTTCCAATTCGGGTTGGCCGCTCACGCCGGCATGGGCCTTCATCGCTTGGGGCGTCTTGGCTGCCACTAGCGCGGGGCAGTCGTGGGAGAGTGCCAGTGGCCTGGGGCTATCCACGTCCAATACCGCTCCGCCAACGGTTGGGCAGGAGATGACCCTCGATCCGCGCGGATTGCCGAACGAGACCATGGTTCGGCCGGGCGATACGCTTGCGCCGTGGGCCGGCCCCGCATTCGGGCAAGCACCGGCTCAGGCGCGACGCCCCGAGTCGATTCTCTCCTTCGAGAAGCCGGACGGCCCTGTCTTCTACCTGGACTATCGCGCCCGCTCGATTTCCGATAGCCACACGTCGTACGAGTTTGGAACGCCGGAGCCTCCGCCCGATGGTTGGACGCCGCTAAGCCGGTTGGTGTTCCCTCTCGATTCGTTCTGGCATGGGGTCGAGGCCGGCCTGGAAGGGTCGAGTTGGGCGGTGCGCGTCGAGTGGCTCACCCCGATGCAAAGCCGAATCCAAGGCGATCTGGAGGATTACGACTGGTATCCTCCGAATGCCGACGGGTCGTTCACCGACCTGGGCGTGGCGCGCCAACGATGGACCGACGGCCAGATGCTCGACCTCGAGGCCGAGTTCCGCCTCTTGGACCGCCCACTGGGACTTCCGTTTTCCGCGTGGCCGGTCGGCGGGTTCCGCTGGCAGCGGTTCGGCATCATGACGTACGACGTGTTTCAGCTCAAATACGAGAACTACTGGGATCCCGCGCCCTGGTCGTACTACGGCGACGTGATCGCCTTCAAACAGCAGTACTACACGGGGTACGTCGGCGCCCAGATCCGCTCGACCATCGAGCGTGGGTGTCTGCCGCCGCTGCGGCTTACCTTCCAGGGCGATTGGGGCTGGGTCGACGGCTTCAACATCGATCACCACCTCCTCCGTGAAGGCGATCGCTACACCAAGGAGAGCACTCACGGCGATTCGTGGCACACGGCCCTGGTCGCCGAAATGCTCGTTCGCCAGCGCCTGAGCCTCGGGTTCGAAGTCGACTACCTTCAGATTCGCACCAAAGGACGCCACCACCTGATCAACGTCCCCGAAGGGGTGGACGTGATGTGGGACCACGGGGTCCGGGCATGGTCGGACCAAACGTGGCTGACGGCCTTCCTGCGCCTGCGGATCTAGCCAATCCGTCTTGCCGGCGGCGCATTGCGGACACGCGCCGCTCTTTGTCCCCCGTTGTCGGAACGCCTGGATGACGCTTCACGACGAGCTTGTGGTCACCGGCAATTGGCTTTTCCGCTGGAGGAGCTACCTGCCGGCCTTCATGATCTTGCCCAGCGTATTGGCCGTACACGATTTCGAGGATTGGCGATGCGCCGATGCCGGTCCCGATCCGTGGGGGCTTTGTTGCCTCGCGGTGTCGCTGGTCGGCTTGGCGATTCGCATTGCCACGGTCGGCCATGTTCCCAAGGGAACCTCGGGACGGAACACGCGCGACGGCCAGATTGCCGAGTCGCTCAATACCACCGGCATGTATTCCATCGTGCGGCACCCGTTGTACGTGGGCAACTTCGTCAGTTGGTTCGGCATTTCGATGTTCCCCCGGCATTGGTGGCTGTGCGTGATCTTCGTGCTCGCCTTCTGGCTGTATTACGAACGCATCGTGTTCGCCGAGGAGGAATTCTTGCGCAAGCGGTTCGGCGAGGCGTGGCTCGATTGGGCACGGCGCACGCCGACCTTCATACCAAGGCTTTCGATCTGGCGGCCTCCCGCGCTTCCCTTCTCGCTGCGGAGCGTGTTGCGCCGCGAGTACTCGGGGCTCTTCGGGATCATCGTCTGCTTCTACTCGCTGGAGATCTACTCCCACGTGACGCACTTGGGCGAGTTCAACGTCCATCCGCTCTGGACGGCGATCTTTCTGTCGGGTCTTGCCATTTACGTGACGCTGCGGACGCTCAAGAAAACCACGTCGCTGTTGGCCATCGAGGGGCGCTAGGCTTGCGGATGGCAACCCGCGGCGCGCTCGCTGTGCCGCGACTGCCCAGAGCGGCGATCTTGCCCGGCCTGTACTGCCGGGCCTTCCGGCGCGTCCGGCTAGTAGCCCTTGGCGTGGCCGCAGTCTCGGTAGTCGCCGTAATAGCCCGTGTGCGACCAAGCTTGGGCGTGGCGGTGAGCGCCGAAGTACCCGTAGTTGTACGTGGGCGCGCCCAGCGCCTGCCCGTACCACGGACGGGGGGAAGGAATGATGGCCGGGCTAGGATAGGGATGGGCCCCAGGACCGGGGTAGGCTTCTTCGAGGTAGGCGGCGGTGGCCGGGTCGGAGGCCCGGTACGCCCGGTATCTGGAAAGCCATTCCCGTCCCACCCCCGCCGCGGAGCGCGGGATCGCCAGCCAAAGCACAAGCGCCGCAAGCAAGCCAACGCGAGCCGAATGCACGGGGGACTCCCTTCCCGCAGGATAGATTACCGTCGGCTGACGAAACCCCATGGGACGAGGATCAGCCGAAGATTCCGCTTCGGCCCTGGATTATCGGCCGATACGGGCCAGAATGTTGAACAAAAGCGACCGGTCTGGCTAATCGAATTGCACGAGGCTGAACCGATCGTACCGGCTGATTTTCTTCGCCCCACCCAAGGCACGCAGTTCGATGAGGAACGCACAGCCGGCCACCGTGCCTCCCGCCTTCTCGATCAGTCGGCAGCAGGCGTCCATGGTCCCGCCGGTCGCCAACACATCGTCGACGACCAACACCTGCGATGCCCGCGGGATCGCGTCCTCGTGCATTTCCAAGGTATCCTGCCCATACTCCAGGTCGTAGGTCTCGCGCAGCGTCTTGTACGGCAGTTTCCCTTTCTTGCGGATCGGCACGAGCGCACTATTCAGGCGGATCGCCAGCGGGGCCGCCAGCAAAAAGCCTCGCGACTCGGCAGCCGCCACCACGTCGATCGGGCGCTGGGCGGCCCAGTCGGCAATGGCCGAAATCGCCTGCTGGAACGCCACCGGGCTCGATAACAGCGGTGTGATGTCGCGGAAGATCACCCCGGGCTTGGGGAATCCGGGGATGTCGCGGATGTAGTCGGTCAGTCGAACCTCGTGTGCGTGGGGCAAGGTGGACTCCTCCAGCGGATCTCATGGATCTCGATGAACCACAAGCCACGGCGAGTATAGACCCTTGGTTCGTGGCACGGAAGGGGTATCTGAGTTGATCCGCGTGGCTTGACAGCGTTTCGCCCCGTACCTACCTTGGCGCTGGGGCGTGCGGAGGGTTCCGCGCGCCGGTTTGGGAACTTGCCCTGTTTCTTGCGCCTTGGGAGGCCGACATGTCTGTTCTTCACCGTCGCGAGTTGCTCAAGTCGTCGGCGGTCGTCGCGGCGGCGACGATCGTCCCCTTCCGCACCCTCTATCCGCGGGGCGCGTCGGCCGCGACGAGCTATGCGGCCAACGAGAAGCTGAACATCGCGGGGATCGGCGTCGGCGGGCAGGGGGGAAGCCATGTCGGTCCATCGCTTCAGGAGAATCTCGTGGCCGCGTGCGATGCGTGGGACGGGGCCGTGGCCGGGTGCCTGCGCCGTGTCGAGCAGGTGTACAAGGAGCGTGGCGTGAAGGCCCCGCTCCCCAAGGCCTTCGCCGACTACCGCGAGATGTTCGACAAGATGGCCGGCCAGATCGACGCGGTGGTGGTGGCCACGCCCGACAACCACCATGCCCCGGCCTCGATGCTGGCCATCCGCAACGGCAAGCACGTCTACTGCGAGAAGCCGCTGACCCACGACATCTACGAGGCCCGGCAGCTTGCCCTGGCCGCGCGGCAGCACAAGGTGGCCACGCAGATGGGCAATCAGGGCCGCGCCTCGGAAGGATGGCGCCTGTTGTGCGAGTTCATTTGGGCCGGAGTGATCGGGAACGTGCAGGAAGTCCACGTCTGGACCGACCGGCCCGGCATCCCCACCCGCTTCTGGTGGCCCCAAGGCGGCAACCGGCCCGCAGGCAGCGATCCGGTGCCCAACGGCCTGCACTGGGACGTTTGGCTTGGGCCCGCGCCCGAGCGGCCCTATCTGGCCACGTACAAGGAGGGCAAGTTCCGCGGCAAGAACGTCTACCAGCCGTTCGTCTGGCGGGGCTGGTGGGACTTCGGCACCGGGGCGTTGGGCGACATCGGTTGCCATGCGATGAGCGGCATCTTCTCGGCCTTGAAAATCGAGCACGCCGCGGCGGCAACCTTGGTGAAGGACTCGGGCGACACGACTCAGGAAATGTTTCCCAGCGCCTCGATCATCGCCTGGGACATTCCCAAGCGCGGCCCCATGCCCCCTTGCAAGATCTTCTGGTACGACGGCGGACTGTATCCGCCGCGCGAAGTCGGCGAATTGCCCCAGGGCAAGGAGTACCCAGACAACGGCATGATCGTCGTGGGCGACAAGGGCAAGCTCACGTTCTACGGCGCCGGGCCTCGCCTGATCCCCGAGGAACGCATGAAGGACCTCAAGAAACCCGATCCCGTCATCCCGCGATGCGAAAGCGACCATTTCCGCGAATGGGTCACGGCGTGCAAGGGCGGACGGCCCGCCTTCTCGAACTTCGACCACGCCGGCCCGCTTACCGAGATGGTGCTCTTGGGGAACCTGGCGATTCGCGCGGGCGTGGGGCATCGGGTCGAGTGGGATGGCCCCAACCTCAAGGTGACCAACCTGCCCGAGCTGAACCGACTGGTCAAACGCGAGTATCGCCGCGGCTGGACGCTCTAGGGAGCCGCGGAAAAACCATGAGGATGGACGCAAGGCGAGCGGCCGTTTCGTTCCGCCTCGACCAGTGCCGGAGACTGCGATGGCCACGACGGAAAACACCCTGATTGGACTGGTTTCATGGGTCTTTGTGGGCCTGGCGGCCTCGTGCGCGGCAGGGGCCGTTCATCGCACCGAGGCCAACGTGATGGTCGAAATCGCGCTGGAGTCGAAGCGCGATCACGCCGATCCGTTCCACGCGCTCTTGGTCGACGCGGTCTTTACCGACCCCGCGGGCCGGACGCTCCGGGTTCCGGCGTTTTGGGCCGGCGGCCGGGCGTGGAAGGTCCGCTATGCGTCTCCGCAGGTGGGCATCCATCGTTTCCGCACCGAGTGCAGCGACCCGAACGACCCGGGGCTCCATGGGGTCACCGGCAGCATCGAGGTCGAAGCCTACCGCGGCGCCAATCCGCTGTTGCGGCACGGTCCGCTCCGCGTTGCCGCCGGCCGGCGCCACCTCGAGCACGCCGACGGCACGCCGTTCTTCTGGCTGGGCGACACCTGGTGGATGGGCCTGTGCCACCGCCTGCGCTGGCCCGACGAGTTCCGGCAACTCGCGGCCGACCGTAAGACCAAGGGGTTCAATGTCATCCAGATCGTGGCGGGTCTGTACCCCGACATGCCCGGCTTCGACCCCCGCGGCGCCAACGAAGCGGGCTATCCCTGGGAGAAAGACTATGCCCGCATCCGTCCCGAGTACTTCGACGCGGCGGACCAGCGCCTTCAATACCTGGTCGACCAGGGGCTCGTGCCCTGCCTCGTTGGGGCGTGGGGTTATTACCTGCCCTGGACCGGCGTGGACAAGATGAAGTTGCACTGGCGCTACCTCATCGCCCGCTACGGCGCCTTGCCGGTGGTCTGGTGCGTGGCCGGCGAGGCGAACCTGCCGTGGTATCTGGCCAAGGGGTTCCCCTACGACGACCGCCGGCAAGTCCGCGACTGGACCGAGGTGGCGCGCTACGTGCGCCGCACCGATCCCTTCGGCCGCCTGGTGACGATCCATCCCACGGCGATCCGCCGCTATACCGCCCGACATGCCATCGACGACGCCGCGCTGTTGGATTTCGACATGCTTCAAACGCCGCACGGGCAGCGCGAGGCCGCGCCGGTCGCCGTGCAGGCCGTGCGCGAGTCGTACGCGGCATCGCCCACCATGCCCGTGATCAATGGCGAGGCGAGTTACGAGATGCTCTTCGACGCGCTGCCGGCGCGCTGGACCCGGGCGATGTTCTGGCTCTGCATGACGAACGGGGCCGCGGGCCACACCTACGGGGCCAATGGCATCTGGCAGTGCAACCGCAAGGACCAGCCGCACGGCGCGTCGCCCCACGGCGGCAGCTACGGCAAGATTTCGTGGGACGATGCCATGCGACTGCCGGGCTCGCAGCAGGTGGCGCTGGGCAAGCGGTTCTTCGAACAGTACCCCTGGCACCGCTTCACCCCGCACCCCGAGTGGGCCACGTACGCCGAGCCTCCGTCGCCAGGCGAGGAGGGCAAGTTCGTCGGACCGCAAGCCACGGGCATTGCCGATCAGGTGCGCGTCGTCTACGTGCCCGACCGGCGGCCCGTCGTCGTGCGCCACCTGGATTCGAAGGCGGTCTACGCCGCCTCGCATTTCAACCCGGTGACCGGGCAGCGCGCCGCGGTCGGCCGCGTTCGCGCGGACGCGGCGGGTACGTGGACCTGCGGCCCGCCGGCCGGCGCCGAGGACGACTGGGTGCTCGTGCTCGAACCGCAACCATGAAAGACCAGACCACGTCACGCAAGAAGCCCGAGGAAGCGGCCCGTGGCGACCGGCCGCGCGCTCGGGTAAGCCCGTTGGCGCTGCCCAAGGGAGGTGCCATGAACCGAATCGTTGTTCTCATGGCCGTTGTGGGTTTCGCCGGCGCGGCCCCGGCCGGCGAAGCGCCTGTGCCCGATCGCGATCTCGTCCTGTGGCTCGACGCATCGAATCGGGCCGCGGTTCAAACCGAGGCCGACGGCCGGGTGAGCCGTTGGGCCGACGCCTCGGGGCGGGGAAACCATGCCGTGCAGCCCGATCCGGCGAGCCGGCCCTTGCTCGTGCCCAACGTGCTGGCCGGCAAGCCGGTGGTCCGTTTCGACGGCAAGCGCCTGTTGAACCTCGGCCGGTCCGAGTCGCTGGCTTTCCGGCCCGGCGTGCCGTTCTCGCTTGTGGCGGTGGCGAAGGTCGCAGGCGGGACCTCGGGCACGTTCCTGGCCAAGGGGGGCGGCGACGTGGACCAGCGGTGCTATCACTTCTACTTCGCCCCGGGGCGCATCGGGGCCGTCGTCTATGGCCGGCGCGCCGAGGCCAAGGCGGCGCCCGGCGTCTGGATCGCCGTGCTTGTGTGCGACGGTCGCCGGGCCGAGATCCTCGTCAACGGGCAGTCCGTCTTGAACCTCGATGCCGGCCGAGGGGTCTCGTCGGTCGACGTGCTTCTCGGCGCGCGGCGCGAGTCGGCCGATAACCAGGGCACGTACTGGGGGCTTGTCGGCGATCTGGCCGAGGTGCTGGTCTACCGCCGGGCCTTGGATCGCAAGGAGTTGGATCGGCTGTCGGCCGCGCTCCGGACGAAGTACGGCCTGCCTACCCCCGCCGCGCCGGTCGATGCCGCGGCAAGAATCGCGGCAATGAAGACTCCCGCCGAGTTTGCCGTCCTCCCGGAACTGGCCGGCGAACTTGCCCAGCGCGACGACACAGCGGCCATGCTCCGGTCGCTTGCGAAGCGGCAGCCGACGGATGCCGCTTCG
>JANLFZ010000261.1:0-4785 GCA_024653385.1 Thermoguttaceae bacterium
TGGGGCACCGGCCTACGCTGGCCTTGGGTGCCGTATTCGCTGCGCTGGTGACCGTCGTGGGGCAGCACTACCTGAGCTACCATGAGGCGCGGCGCCAAGCCGAGGCCTCGGCGGCGAGCCGGGTCGCGGCGGCCCTCTTTCCCGAGCGTGCCCCGCCCGAGAGCTTCCTCCAATTCATGGGCCGCGAAGCCTGCGACGGACGACGCCTCGGTGGGTTTCGGGCGACGGGGGTACTCGCCTGGCTCACTTGGGGACTCGACGCTGCTTTTGTGCTTCTCCCGGCCACGGTGCTCGTGGTCGCCGCGGCCCGACTTCCGTACTGTAACCGCTGCGGAACCTGGTATCGCACGGTCTGCGGCCGGCGCATCGGCCGTGGGACCGCGACCGCACTGGGCGAGGTTCTCGGAATCCGATGCCCCGGCGATATCGAAAAGGTCCGGTTCCGGTTGATCGAGTGCCACGGCGGTTGCGGTCCCGCCGGCGCGGCGATGTCATGGACGGACCCTATCGGCGGCCAATCTTCCGGCTACCTGTGGCTCGACCCGGACCAGCAGCGGCGGATTCGGGAGATTCTCGACCAGGCCCCCCCGACAGACCCTGACGAACCGGCGGAGTCGGGCGAAGGTCCCGCTGTCTTGTCCTCTTGATCGTTCGGACGTTCTCGGCATGGACATCCTTGGCATTGGAACCGACATCACCGAGTGCCTGCGCATCGCGCGGATGATCGAGCGGCACGCCGACCTGTTCATCAACCGGGTCTACACGCCCGACGAAATCTCCTATTGCCAGAACCGCAAGCAGGCCACGCAGCACTTCACCGGGCGCTGGGCCGCGAAAGAGGCGGTGCTCAAGGCCCTCGGCACGGGGTGGCGGCGCGGCATCAGTTGGCGCGATATCGAAGTGCGCAACGAGCCGGGCGGAAGGCCCGTCATCGTGCTTCGCGGCGGCGCCAAACAAGCCGCCGACGCGCTGGGCGCCGACGAGGTGCTGATCTCGATCTCCCACTGCCGGACCCACGCCACCGCCTATGCCGTGGCCGTGCGCCGAGATCGCCGGGAGTGAAATCTCCCTGGGAACAGGACGCTTCCATGTCGGCCCGCGCGCCAACAATCCATGGCGCTCTTACGGCACGCCTGCGTGTCTGCGGAACTCGGCGTCGAGGGCCTTCCACTTGGCTTCCATGGCGCGAACCTGGTCGGGATGCTCGCCGGCGAGGTTCCGCATTTCGCTCCGGTCCACACGGAGATCGAACAACTCCCAGACGTCGTCATCCTCGCGGGCCGACACGAGCTTCCAATCGCCCATGCGCAGGGCTCGGTTTCCTTCGTGATGGAAGTAGAGGAAGTCGCGCCGGACCGTGCCGTCGCGCGCCAGCGCCGGGACGAGGCTCTTGCCCGGCAGCGGCGGCGCCCCGGCCGGCGTCTCGGCCGTGCCGCCGGCCAGTTCCAGGATCGTGGGCACGAGGTCGATCACGTGGCCCACGGTGCGGCGGAGTTCGCCCCGGGCCGCGATGCCCTTGGGCCAATGGACCACCAGCGGCGTGGAGATCCCCCCCTCGTGGACCCAGATCTTATGGCGGCGAAACGGCGCGTTCGACGCGGCGGCCCAGCCGGGGCCGAGGCAAAGAAACGACCGCGCCGAGCCGGGCGGGGCCTCGCGGTCGTGGCCGTCGCCGCGCACCAGAAGCGTCGCGTCGGCGCCGTTGTCCGAGAGAAAGAAGACGATCGTGTTCTCGAACGCCCCCATCGCCTTGAGTTGCTCGACCACGCGACCGATCTCGCGGTCCATGCGGTCGACCATCGCCGCGTGGATCGCCATCTTGGTGGCCTGGAACCTCTTCTGTTCGGCGGAAAGTCCGTCCCAGGGGGCCGCGTACCGGATTTCGCCGGGCCCCAACACGTCGAGCAGCTCCGGCCGGAAGTAGCGGGGCGAAAGGCGCGTCTCCAAGGGCGGCAAGGGCCAGTCGGCAATGCCCGACTCGCGAAGCCTCGTCCATCGCCGGTGGCGAATCGTATCCCAGCCTTCCAGGTAACGGTCGCGGTATTTCGCGATGTCTTCCGGAAGCGCGTGCAATGGGAAATGCGGCGCGATGAAGGCCAGGTATTGAAAGAACGGGCGGTCGGGATAGGCCTCGGCATGCTCTTTGAGGCACGCGATGGCGTGATCGGCAAAGGCGGTGGTGGCGTAGTAGCCCCGGTCCGGCGGGACCGGCGCAAGCTGCTGGTCTTCTTCGAAATGGTTCGACGGCGTGAAGTACCGGTCCCAGTCTTCAAACCAGTACGAGCGGTCGAAGCCCCCGTCGGCCACGGGTTTGGGCGCCCCCAGCAGGTGCCACTTGCCCGTGTGGTACGAGCGATAGCCCAGCGCCCTGAGGCGGTGCGGCAGCACCCGGGCCCACGAAGGCAGCCGCCCCCCGGGCGGATCCATGCGGATCTGCTGCGCGTAGTACCCGGTCAACAAGCTGGAGCGCGTGGGCCAGCAGCGGCCCGTGTTGTAGAACTGCGTGAAACGCAGCCCGCCGGCCGCCAGGCGATCGAGGTTCGGCGTGTCGATCTCGCCCCCATAGCAGCCGAGGTCGGAGAAGCCCAGATCGTCGGCCAGAATGACCACGAAATTGGGTCGGCGGCTTGCACCGGCGCATGGGCCGCCGGTCCACGGACCCACCACCAAGACGGCGCAAAGGACGCCGACGATCGCCCCAAGCCGCCGGCGCGCCGTGCCTCCTGAATCGGCAAGAATACCGCCCCTTGCTCGCGCAAAACGAATGGTCATGGCAATCCCCCGAAACTCTTGCCTGGTCACGCTACGGCAGGAACAACGCTTGGCGGGTATGGCGGAGCACGGCGTCGCGATCGAGTTCGAGGCCCAAGCCGGGCCGATCGGGAATCGGCAACATGCCATCGGCGTCGAGTTTCCACCCTTCGGCGGCCAGCTCGTCCACGTACGGCGACCCGGTGAGGTACTCGACCAGGTCGGTGTCGGGAAACGCCGAGGCCAACTGCAAGTCGGCGGCCAAGCCGACCGCCGTGTTCCAGCCGTGGGGAATGAACCGCACGCCGTGTTCCTGGGCAATCCACGCGATGCGGCGTTCCTCGCTGATGCCGCCGACCTTGGTCACGTCGGGCTGGACCACGTCGAAGGCCCCGGCCTCGAGCCACGGCTGGAAGGCCTGGCGCCGCGTGAGCACCTCGCCGCCGGCAATCGGCACCGGCGAGCGGCGGCGCAATTGGACGTAGTCGTCCAAGGCATCCGGCCGGAGCGGCTCCTCGAACCAGGCGACATCGAACGCGGCCAGCATGTGCGCGGTCCGCAGCGCCCACTTGTAGCCCTGTTTCCAGAACGCGTCGCTGCCGCCGGCGTCGACCATCAACAGCGCGTCGGGGCCGATCGCCTTGCGGGCCGCGGCGACGATCGCCTCGTCGAGCGCGCGACTGGTGCGGCCGAAGGGGCCCCAGCCGATCTTGAACGCGCCAAACCCCTGGGCCTTCAGCTCGGCGAGCCGGTCGGCCAAGGGGCCCGGGTCTTGCATCAAGAGCGACGCATAGGGCCGGACGCGGTCGCGGTACCGCCCGCCCAAGAGGCGCCCGACCGGCTGGCCGGTGGCCTTTCCCAACAGGTCCCACAGCGCGATGTCGATGCCGCTGATGGTGTGGGTCACCGAGCCGCCGCGGCCGAGCCAGAACGTGTTCTGGTGCAGTTTCTCGCTCACCCGCTCCGGCTCCAGCGCATTCTCGCCTCGGTATAGCGGCTCCAGAATCGCCAAGGCGGCGCGAACCAGGCTTTCGCTGGTGAACACGCTGCCCAGGCCCACCGCGCCCTCGTCGGTCAGCACGGCGATGAGGGTATGGACGCAGTCGTCGGGACGAAGCTCGGCGTCCCATCCGCCTTCGGGGGTTGCGCCGCGCAGGCCGGCGGCGCGAATCTCGCGTATCCGCATCGCGGGTCACCAGGGGATATGGGTTTGGACCGGGCCCTTGTGCTGGTCGCTGCGCGGGGCCACCGGCCAGGCGCGGAACTCGTCGACCAGTTCGACAAGTCGCGAAAGCACCGCTTCGAAAAGGACCTTTCCCTTCTCGGCCGTCGCGGCGGTCGGATCGCCGTGGACACCCACCTTCGTCCAGCGGCCCCAGTAATCGTTGAACCGCACGTAGGGCGAGGTGCTGTCGGAACTCATGTACTTGCCCACCACGTCGTTGCCGGCCACGGCCCGGTCCATCCGCACCCGCTCCGGCGCCAGGTGCAGATAGAGCGAGGTCTCGAACTCGTCGGCGTGGGCCATCACCGGCGTTTCGCGGATGCGTTCGAACGCCTCCACGCCCAGGCTGTAGTAGTTGACCGCCGCGCACAGCGAGTTGGTGGCAAGGACGGTCTTCCGGGCGACGAGGTCGACCAGCGGCGTGTTCGACCCGTGGCCATTGACGATCAGGATCTTCTCGAAGCCGTGGTAGGCCACGCTCTTGGTAATGTTCAGGCAAAAGGCGATGAAGACCTCGGGCTCGATGTGGATCGTGCCGGGAAAGTCGATGTGGTGCCGGTTCAGGCCGAACGAAACCGTGGGCAAGACGAGCACCCGGTCGGGCGCCCGGCGTCCCAATTCGAGACAAACCGTCTCCACGAGGAACGCATCCACGTCCAACGGCAAGTGCGGCCCGTGCTGCTCGGTCGAGCCCGTGGGCAGCACGACCACCTTCTGCGCCGCGATGGCCTCGTTCATCTCTTCCCACGTGAGACGGTGGTAGCGGTATTCGGTCGCTGCGCTCATGGGAGAATGTCCCCTTGCGCGGG
>JANLFZ010000261.1:4795-6400 GCA_024653385.1 Thermoguttaceae bacterium
AAGCGGAACCATTCTAGCACCCGGCGGCCTCCGGCCGCAACGCTGGGAGAGGAGACGGCGGGACACGATGGCGCGGTCCCAGATCGCGGGCGCTCTCGGCGACTTGCCCCACTTGATTCGCCGCATGCGGCTCCTCACAATGGTGGCTACTCTTGCCGGCATGTCGGGCAACGCGAACCGGTCGAAGGGCGTGGCTTTCGATGACCACAGGTCCACCAGCACCGAGCCCTCGCGACCGCCACGCGCCGCCCACGCGACTCCGCTACGGCGTTTTGGGCTTCGCCTGCGCGCTGTCGATGATCACGTACCTCGACCGCGCCTGCCTGGGGTCGGCCGCGAAGGCGTTCGTTCACGACTTGGGGCTGTCGGGCGTGGGCGATCTGAAGTGGGTCTTCACCGCCTTCACCGTGGCCTATGCGCTGTTCGAGATTCCCAGCGGGTGGCTGGGCGACGTGTTCGGGCCGCGCAAGGTGTTGATCCGCATCGTTCTGTGGTGGTCGGCCTTCACCGCGCTGACCGGGCTGGTCGGCATGACGGTGGGTGGATCGGTCCTCGGGGCCTTTCAGCTCGGCTCGCTGGTTGTGACGCCGCTGGCGGTGCTGATCGTGGTGCGGTTCCTCTTCGGCATGGGCGAGGCCGGAGCCTACCCCAACATCACCCGGACCCTGCACAACTGGTTCCCGTTGCGCCAGCGCGGTTTCGCCCAGGGGGCCGTGTGGATGTGCGGGCGGCTGATGGGCGGATTGACGCCGCTGGTGTGGACGCTGCTGGTCGGGCTGGTCCCTTGGCGCGCTACCTTCTGGGTCTTCGGTGCCGTCGGAGTCGTGTGGTGCCTCCTCTTTGCGGCCTGGTTCCGCAACCGGCCGGAGGAAAAACGTGGGGTCAACCAAGCCGAGCTGGAACTGATCCGCGCGGGAAAAGTCGAAGCGAACGAATCGCAAACCGCGCACGCCGGCGTGCCCTGGTCGCGCTTGCTGGCCAGCCCCAACCTCTGGACGCTGTGCCTGATGTACGCTTGCCAGTCCTACGGCTGGGTGTTCTACATGACGTACCTGCCCAGCTTCCTGGAAGACCATTACGGCGTCGAGGCCACCAGCACGCTCGGGGCGATCTACAAGGGCGGACCGCTTTGGATGGGCGCCCTGGGCTGCCTGGCGGGCGGATTGGCCACCGACTGGTTCGTGCGCCGCACCGGGAATCGCCGCCTGGGCCGGCGCCTGTTCGGGGTCCTGGGGCACGCCCTGACCGTCCTCTGCTTCCTCGTCTGCCCGTGGATGCCCACTGCGTTCTGGTTCTTCGTTGCCGTCTCCCTGTCGGGCTTCTTCACCGACCTGACGATGGGCCCGGCCTGGGCCGTGTGCCAGGACATCGGCCGGCGCTACGCCGCGATCGTGGCCGGCGCGATGAACATGATGGGCGCGGCGGGCGGCGCGATCGCCAACTGGGCCACCGGCTTGCTCCTCCAGCGGTCCCTGGCCGCGCATGCCGCCGGCCTGGGGCTCGGCCCTGAGGAACTCTCCGCTGCCGAGAAGGCCGCCGGCGAGCTGGCCGGCTGGCTCTCCCGGGAGGGGGCGGAGCTGATGCTGGAAACGCTTGAACGGATGG
>JANLFZ010000261.1:6410-8724 GCA_024653385.1 Thermoguttaceae bacterium
CTATCACCTCAACTTCGCGATCTTCGCCGCCGTGTTCGTGGTCGGCACCCTCTGCTGGCTGGCGATCGACGCGAACCGGCCGGTGGTGCCGGAGGAACCGCCGTCGCCGTGACGAAGACCGAGATCACGACACCTGCGGCGGCTTCATCCAGATCAACTGCTGCTCGATGTTCGGGGCGAGCTTATAGCGCTTCACGTGCCGGGCCACGGGCTCGCCGACGATCTCGATCTTCTCCAGGTCGGCCTGCCCCAGCCCTGCCTGGGCGCAGAAGTTCAGGTAACCGACCGTGGCGAAGTCGATGCCCATCAGCTCGACTGCCACGCGATCCGCGGCCAGCCAGTCGCTGCCCACCACGCAGACGCGATGCTCGACCGGCGTGCCGCGCGTCGGCCCGAAGCCCTCCATGCCGTCGTAGCCGTCGATGATCGCCAGGTGGGGGTGCAGACGCTGGGCCAGGGCGAAGAGGTTGTAGTTGATCGCCCGGATGCCCCCGCCGTGCGCGACCGGCTTGTCGGACTTGGCGCCCGGCTTGCCGCGCCGGCGCGAGGCGAAGCCCGGATCCTTGATCGGCGCGCCGAAGACGATGTTCTTCAGCGACAAGGTGGCGACCACCTGGTCATGGGTTTTCATCCGGGCGGCGGAGATGAGAAAGCTGTTCGGGTCGAGGAGCAGGCGCGACATGCGGACCGCGCGGGGGCGGAAATCGCGCTGGTCGAACACGTGGACCACCTCGTGCGGCTCCTGGTCGAGATCCACGAGTTTCACGCCGTACTTGGCCGCCACGCGGGGATAGCCGTAGTTCGCGAAACCCTCCAAGGTGGGCCCCTCGCCGGCCGACTCGGCGATCACCGCGCCTCGGAGCTTGTCGATCGACTTGAGGAACTCGAGCACGCCTTCCAGGCACTCGGCATGCGTGGCCGAAAGCTGCACGTCGATCGCCACGTTGTTCGGCTTGATGACCACGCGGCGGTCGCCGATGGCCTGGGCGATTTCCTGCCGGAACGCCGTGAGGCCGCGGAAGACGTTGTCGGCACGGTCGTTCCCGGCGGTGACGGCGACGCGGCTGGGGACGTCGGCCAAGGCCGCGTTCGCGGCCGCCGCAGGTCGGCTCCATCGCGCCGTCCACGCCGCCGCCCCACCAAGGAGCGAGGCTTTCAAGAAAGTCCGCCTGGTGCCCGTCCTCTGGGTAGTGGCCATGGAAAGCTCTCCGACGCGGGGAGGTACGCCCGAAGGGACCAACCGACGCGGTTCGAGGTCAGCCGTGCCACGGCCGCTTGCGGTTTCGCGTGGCCTGCAGGCCCTCGATGGCGATCTTGACATCGGTCTCGACCTGGAAGTCGAACATTCCCGCGATGATGAAGTCGGCCCCGTTGCGGTAGGCATAAGGGAACGCGATGCGCGGAGGAATGGCGCCGGCGGCCATGACCTTGAACGCGACCCACGGCCTCTTGACCGTCTCCATGAACGAGACGGTCTCTTCGGGGTTGTTGCACCACATGTTGTCGAAGTTCGCGTTGTGGTCCGACGAATCGCCGCGCATCCAGTCGTATTCCTTGCGCCGTTCCTTGGGCGTGGCCGACCAGTAGCGGTCGAGGTGCAGGGTCTTCACGTAGAAATCGGGGTTTACCCCGGCTTTTTCGCACTCGATGGGCATGTTGAGCGAGTGCCCTCCCACGCCCGCCGGAACGCCCTGCGCCTTGATCAACTCGACCATCTGGGCGATCACGTCGATCTTGCCGCCGTTCATCATGTGCGCGTCGGTCACTCCGCCGTGCGAGTACAGCATCGTGGCCCCCAGGTCGATCTGGCGCTTGATCGCCTCGGCCATTTGGGCCTTGTCGGCGACCAGCGGGATGCACACCATGGTCTGGATCTTCGTGGCGCGGTTGCGGTTGTATTTCTGCACCACGTCCCAGCACTTGGGGTCCAATTGGATCGTGTTGATCCCGCACGCCTGGGCGAGTTCGAGCGTCTCGAAGACCTTCGCCTCGGTGTTGTACGACGTGAAAAGCTTCGAGGCGTACATGAGGTCGCGCGAGTGGGCCCATCCCCCAATCAAGTTGCCGCCGATCAGCAAGCGGCTGACCGACACCTTGCCGATCTTGCCGCACGCCAGGCTGCCGGGCGGAATGTCGGTGACAGGCTTCTTGCCTTGAGCAGGCTGAGCGCTCCCCTCCTCGATCGCGGCTGCCAGCACCTCCTCTTCGATGCTGTGGTGTACCGCAGCCACCCCGGCCGCACCCAGCACGCCTCGGGCCAGGAAACATCGGCGGTCGGTCTTTTCGGACATCGTTGGATACCTCCGCGCTGGAC
>JANLFZ010000262.1 GCA_024653385.1 Thermoguttaceae bacterium
CCTTTTGAGCAGAGACGGTTGGATCGGCCCTTCCCTCGGGGAAGAGGCCCTCGCCCGCGAGGTCAGCCTGATGTGCCACTTGGACTCCATGCGTGCATGGGGCGTCAAGCTGATTGAGGCGACCCCGCGGTGCGAGACGGTCGCAGCAGAAACCTCGGTGCCAGGTCCTTCCCCGGACCTGGACGACTGCCGCAACGGCAGGCGGATCCACGAAGGGATGTGTTGGGGTGCAGCCGCAATCGACAAGAACGGCTCGACAACCTCGAAACGAAAGACCGTGACCCACTCGCCGCTCATCCGGTTCCTTGCCCCGCGCCTCCCGCCGCGAGCCGCCTCGGGCCGCCTCACCGCTCGAAGTGCGCCAAAAAAACACCAGGAAGCCCCTTGACACCAAAGGCTCTTTCAGGGAAGTGCCACACTCCCAAGATGGTGCAAGTCGATTTTAGATCTTGCCCGCGGCCACCAGCCGCGCGAAATGGGCGAACGACCGGTCATAGGTCTGCTCGGCGTCGGGAGGAAAACAGCAGCCGGGCAACTGCCGGGACCGGAGGTGATAGCTGAGGCACTCGCAGCAAAGGCCCTTGCGCGGGCAAGGATCATAGGTGCAAGTGCAATTCTTGAGGTTCTCGTTCTTTCGGCACTCCATGGTCGGCCCTTTCCACGACGGGGGTCTGGGTGGTCTCATTTCATGCGGTCGAACACTACATCATAGCTGGCTCCCTCGGCCGCCTGGTAGTAGGTCCCCTCGAGCTGATCGCGCCCGGAGCGATACCTGAGGCGATAGGTGCAGCCCGGGTACCCCTCGTCGCGGAGTTCGACGAACACCTCGATCGTACCGGCCTTGGCCGAGGTCTCTGCCCGGGCGACATGGATCGGACGCGGGTTGAAATACGCTGCCTCGGTCTTGCCGCTTTCGGCCACCTCCCGGATTTCGAGCACGTAATCGCCATCTTGGCGCAGCCACCGGCCCTTGAGCTTCCCGAAATCGGGCGCGCGCGCAGGCTCGGCAGGCACCGATTCGTCGGCAGGCGGCGCCGGCGGGGCCACGGCCGAGGGCGATGCCTCCGCCAAGCCGGGTTGAACCCGGGCCGCGGGGCGGTCCACCTCGGTTTCCCCCATGTTCCACCAAAGCACGGCGACGCCGACCCAACCCAGCACGATGAACCCGATCGCCAGGATCATCCACGCGCGCCCAGACCGGGCCGACGCGGGGTACGGCTCGGGCGACGGCTCGGTATTCGGGTCCGTGGCATGCATGGAATTCCCCCAGCGGTTGGCGATCCAATGGCTATACAACAAAAGGTGCCCAGAAGCACCCACGACACGAAGATACCGGCAGGCTCCTCTGGTCGCAAGCGCCAAGAGCGATTGCACTGCCTGCTCGAGCGCAGTATAAGGGCCTGCGCCGCAAGGTCTGGCGCGAATCAGGCCGCCCATCTCCGCGACGCGCCGCTTTCCGGCCTTGGATCCGTGACGATCGAACCGCATGAGCCACGTTCCCGAACAACACCGTAGCGAGGCGCCCCGGTCGGTCCGCTGCGCCGTGGTCACCATCAGCGACACGAGGACCTTGGCAACCGACACAGGCGGGCAGACGATCGTGGACCTCCTCGGCGAGGCTGGACACACGGTCGTCGACCGGCAGATCGTCCCGGATGAGCCGGATCGAATTCGCACGCTCGTCCGGCAGTACCTTGGCCGAGACGATGTCGATGCCGTGCTCCTGACCGGTGGAACCGGCCTGGGCAGCCGAGACCAGACGTTCGAGACGCTCAGCGGCATGCTCACCAAGCCGATGCCCGGCTACGGGGAACTGTTCCGGATGCTCAGCTTCCAGGAAATCGGACCGGCGGCCATGCTCAGCCGTGCGGTGGGAGGCCTGATCGGTCGGACGGTCGTTCTAACCATGCCCGGCTCGCGTGCTGGGGTCCAGTTGGCCATGGAAAAACTCATCCTGCCCGAGTTGGGGCATCTAGTCCGCGAAGCGAGGCGGTAACGCTGACCCCCTCGGGTTGTTAAATAGCGCACCACCTATAGGACGTACTTCCCCGTCCAGGTTTGCCCAACGTGGTCTGTATGCGCCGTTGGCCGCAAGCCGATTCTCAAGAGTAGGGCCAGTGTGGTTTGCGTCGTCCACTCCGCGGAGGGGAATTCGTGTTCAAGCCTCAGGTGCTTTTTCTCCTCGTTGGGTTGGGATTGGGCGGCTGGTACTTCTTTACCAACTACCGGATCCAGGGGTTCGACAACCTCAAGATCGAACCACGCACGGGGCAAGCGTCCCAGTCCGCCGGGGGAAGCCCTGCCGCGCCCCTGACGAAACGGACGATCCGTATTGCCACGGCGAACCTGGGGCCGCTCGACCAAGCCAAGCTCGCCAAGCCTGCGGTCGCCGCCCACCTCGTGCGCATCATCCGCCAGTTCGACGTGGTGGCCCTCCAGGACATTCGCGCCCGCGATCAGGGGCTTCTGGTCCAATTGGTCGAGCAGGTCAATGCCCAGGGGCGCAAGTATCGCTTCGCCGTGCCGCCGAGCGTGGGCCGCGATCCGGTGCAGCAGTACAATGCCTTCGTGTTCGACACGGCGGCGGTCGAGATCGACCGAACCACCGTGGCCTCGGTCGACAACCGCGCCGGCCAGTTCCGCCATCCGCCGCTGGTCGCCGCGTTCCAAGCCAAGGGGCCCGCCGCCCACGAGGCGTTCACCTTCACGCTCATCAATGTCCACACGCCTGCCGATCGGGTCGAGGCCGAGCGGGACTTGTTGGCCTCGGTCTTCCGGGCGGTTCGTGACGACGGCCGCCACGAGGACGACGTGATCCTCCTGGGGGACCTGGGAACCGACGACGAGCACCTCGGTCTGTTGGGTCAGGTGGCGAACCTCACCAGCGCGGTGACCGGCGTGCCCACGACGACGCGCGGCACGGGCGTGGTCGACCATCTGCTGTTCGACCGCCGCGCAACGACCGAGTTCACGCGCAAGTCCGGCGTTTTCGACCTTCAGCGCGAGTTCAATCTGCCGCTTCGCGAGGCGCTCGAGATCGCCGATCACTTGCCGGTCTGGGCCGAGTTCAGCGTGTACGAGGGAGGCGAGGCCGGCGCGTGATGGCGGCACGCTGTCGGCCCGCCGCCGGGACAATCTGCTCGACAAGGCGCGCGGAACGTAGAATAGGGGCATGAGCGACCGCCCGAAGTCCCCTGCCGAGATCCTCGCCACCCCGGTGCAGTTCCTCCGCGGCGTGGGGCCCGCGCGTGCCGAGTTGCTCCAGCGACTGGGTCTTCACACCCTTAGCGACGTGTTGTTCAACTTCCCGCGCGATTACGAGGATCTGACCGACCGCCGCGAGATCGCCGACTTGGAGGAAGGCAAGCTCCAGACCGTGGTCGGCGTGGTCGAGGAGTTCGAGCTTCGGAACACGGGCCCGGGTCGGTCGGTGCTGGGCGTGTTGGTGCGCTCGGGGTCGGGCTGGCTCCGCGCGGTTTGGTTCAACCAGCCTTACATGGCCGAGCGGTTCTACCGCGGCCAGCGGCTGATGCTGTCGGGCAAGCCCAAGCGCGAAGGCCTGATGTGGGAGATGGCCCACCCGCGTCTGGCCCTGCTGGCCGACGACGAGGAGGCCCCTCGGGGCGAATTGCTGCCGGTCTACGCGCTGACGGAAGGCCTTGCCCAGTGGCACATGCGGCGCATCGTGCGCGACGCGCTGGAGGCCCACGTGGACCTCCTCGACGAGGTCTTTCCGGCGGAGTACCTCGACGCCCACCGGCTCTTGCCGATCCGCCAGGCGCTGCCGGAGATCCATTTTCCAAAGGACCACGAGTCGCTTGCCCGGGCGCGCCGGCGGTTCGTCTATCAGGAGTTGTTCATCCTGCAATTGGCGCTGGCGGTCAAGCGGCACCAGCAGGTCGCGCTCCGCCGGGCCCCCGTGCTGGAGACCACCGCGAAGATCGACGCCCGCATCCGGCGGTTAATCCCTTTCACGCTGACGGCGAGCCAGGAACGCGCGGTCGCCGAGATTGCCGCGGACCTGGCTCGGCCCACCCCGATGAACCGGCTGCTCCAGGCCGACGTGGGGATGGGCAAGACGATCGTCGCCGTGTACGCCATGCTCGTGGCCGTGGCCCACGGGTACCAGGTGGCGATGATGGCGCCCACCGAAATCCTCGCGCGGCAGCATTTCCAGACCATCGAGCGCCTGCTCCGCGCCAGCCAGGTCCGCCGTGCCTTGCTGGTTGGTGGGCTGCCGGCCAAGGAGCGGGCCGATCTGGTGCGCCGGATCGCCTCCGGCGAGGTCGATCTGGTCGTCGGCACGCAGGCGATCATCCAGGAAGACGTCGAGTTCGCCCGGCTCGGCCTCGTCGTGATCGACGAGCAACACCGTTTCGGAGTGCGCCAGCGCGCGTCGCTGAAGCAGGCCGGCCTCGATCCGCACTACCTCGTGATGACCGCCACCCCCATCCCACGCACGGTCACGATGACGCTCTTCGGAGACCTGGACGTTTCGACGCTCCGCGACGCCCCGCCGGGGCGGCAAAAGGTCTACACCTACCTGGTGCCCGAGCCCAAGCGCGAAGCCTGGTGGGAATTCTTCGGCAAGAAACTCCGTGAAGGGCGGCAAGGGTTCGTCGTCACGCCGCTGGTCGAGGACTCGGAGCAGCTCGAGGCCGCCAGTCTCGAGGCGGCCTACGAAGCCTTGGCCAACGGCCCGCTCGAAGCGTTCCGGCTGGGACTGATCCATGGGCGCATGACCTCGGCCGAAAAGGACGCAACCATGGCGGCGTTTCGGTCGGGCGAGATCCAAGTGCTGGTCTCGACCTCGGTCATCGAGGTCGGCGTCGACGTGCCCAACGCGACCCTGATGACCATCGAAGGGGGCGAATGGTTCGGGCTGGCCCAGTTGCACCAGCTTCGCGGGCGAATCAGCCGCGGCAAGTTTCCGGGCTACTGCGGGGTGTTCGCCGACCCGCAGACCGACGAGGCGAAGCAGCGTCTCGACGCCTTTGCCTCGACGACCGACGGGTTCCAGTTGGCCGAGATCGACTTCGCGCTGCGCGGTCCCGGCGAGCTGTTCGGCACGCGGCAGCACGGGATGCCGCCCATGCGGATCGCCGATCTGTTGCGCGACACGGCCGAGTTGGACGAGGCCCGACGCGACGCCGCCGAATTGGTCGCCTCGGACCCCGGCCTGGCCAGGCCCGAACATGCCCGGCTCCGCCGCATGGTCATCGCCCGCTACGGACGCGCCCTGGACCTGGCGGACGTGGGATAGGCGCCGGGCAACCCTTGGCGGCCGGGCGGCGATGCCTCTCCGCCGCGTTCCAATCGCCGGCGCGCCGCGGGATGCATTCTCTTGACCTTGTCGGCGGGTTACTCCCGGCGTGGCGGGTGGTGCAGAGGGGTTTGCTCGGCGGCCAGCTCGCGGAGCTTGAACCGTTGGATCTTGCCCGTGGCCGTCTTCGGAAGGGCTTCGACGAAGACCACCGCGCGGGGATACTTGTGCGGGGCGGTCTTTTTCTTGACGAACTCTTGGAGTTCGCGGGCCAGGTCGGGGCCGGCAGGAGCCCCGTCCTTGAGGACCACGTAGGCCACGGGCTTGATCAGGCCGTCGGGATCCGCCGTGCCGATCACCCCGCTCTCGAGCACGGCGGGGTGCTCCTGGAGGATCGATTCGACCTCGGCGGGCCAGACCGCCTGACCGCTGACTTTCATCATGTCGTCGGTGCGGCCTGCGTACCAGAAGAAGCCGTCCTCGTCGACCAGGAACTTGTCGTGGGTGTTGATCCAATCGCCCAGGAAGGTGTGCTTCGAGGCCTCGTGCTTGTTCCAGTAGCAGGCGGCGGTGCTGTCGCCGCGGATCAAGAGCGTGCCCACGTGCCGCGGGGGGACTTCCTGGCCGCGTTCGTCGACGATCTTCGCCTCGAAGCCCTGGACGACCTGGCCCGTGCTGCCCGGCCGCACCGCGCCGGGCCGGTTCGAAATGAAGATGTGCAGGATCTCGGTCGATCCGATGCCGTCGTAGATTTCGACCCCGAAGCGCTCGAGCCACTTCTCGTAGAGATGCTTGGGCAGGTTCTCGCCCGCCGAGACGCACATGCGCACGCGGCCCAGGCTCGTGCGGCCTTGTTTGTCGGCGACGTGCAACAGCGCGGCGTAGCTGGTGGGCACGCTGTAGAACACGGTGGGTTGATAGCGGTCGAGCGTGGCGAACACGCGATCGGGAGTGGGCCGCTCGGGCAAGAGCACCGTGGTTGCGCCCATCCGCAGCGGAAAATACAGCCCGTTGCCCAATCCGTACGCGAAAAACAGCTTCGCCACGGAGAACGAGACGTCGGATTCGCGCAATCCGATGGTGTTGCGGGCGTAGGCGTCGGCGGCGACGATCATGTCGTGGTGCAGGTGGACGGCCCCTTTGGGAAATCCGGTGGTGCCCGAACTGTAGAGCCAAAAGGCCATGTCGTCCTTGCTGGTGTCGGCCGCCTCGAGGCAAGGCGACATGGCGCGCACCGCCTCCTCGAAGCACAGGCATCCCGGCGCGCTGCCGCCGACCACGAGCACGTGCTCGAGGTGTTTGAGGCGCGCGCGGATCGGCTCGATGTGGTCGAGCATCGAGGCATGGATGAAGACCGCCCGCGCACGGCTGTCGCTCAGCAAGTACTCGTAGTCCTTGGGCAACAACATGGTGTTCAGCGCGACCGCGACCGAGCCGATCTTCATGGCGCCGAAGAAGGCGAAGGCCCAGGCGGGGCAGTCGGGCAGGATCAGCGCCACGCGCTCCTCCATGCGCAGCCCGAGCGATTTCAGCAGGTTGCCCACCCGATTGACGCCGCACGCCAGATCGTCGTAGGTGACCACGTCGTCGCCGCAGAGGATGGCGGCCTTGGGGCCACGACCTTCCTTGAGGTGGGCATCGACGAAGACGCTGGCGGCATTGAGGCGTTCCGGCAGCGGGCTGGCGGACATGACCCCCTCTTCTTGACGGCAACGATGGATCGCATCGCCACGGTGCGGCAGACCCCTTACTTTAGCCCACCGCGGCGGGGGACCGCAAGAGAAATGACGCCGACCGCACCGATGCGGGTGGCCGATTACCCTGCCCGCGCCACAGTCCATTGGCCGGAGCGGACCACGTTCCCGCCCGGACGTTCCTTGAGACCCTTCTCGATGGCCGGTATACTCGCCCGAGACGAGGAGACCACCCCCCCGTGATGTCGATTTCGACCAGCCCCTCACGCCCCGCATGGCCCGCTTGGCAGACGCCGGTGGAGATCGCGCTCGTCTTCGCCGTGTTCTTCCTTCAAGGCGCTTGGCCCGTGCCCGACGTGAACGAGCCCCACTATCTGGGCAAAGCGATCCATTTCTGGAACCCGGACTGGGTCGGCGAGGATTTCTTCCTCGATTCGGCCGACACGCACTGGGTGTTCAATATTACCTTTGGTTGGGTCTCTCTGCTGCTCCCACCGACCGCCATGGCGTGGTCGGGGCGGTTGGCGACTTGGGCGCTGTTGGCCTGGGCATGGCGCCGGTTGAGCGTGGCAATACTGCCCCGACCGTGGTACGCCGTGCTTTCCGCCGCGCTATTTGCCGGCGCCACCGATTGGTTTCACATGGCGGGCGAATGGGTCATCGGCGGAGTCGAGGCCAAGGGGTTCGCCTATATCCTCGTCTTCTTGGGGCTGGAGGCCCTGGTGCAAGGGCGATGGTCGCGGGTGTGGTTGTTGTTGGGCGGGGCGTCGTTCTTCCACGTGCTGGTGGGCGGATGGTCCGTGGTGGCTGCCGCGGTGGCCTGGCTCTGGTCGGCCGGCGACCGGCCGCCGCTACGATCCATGCTGCCGGCCCTGTTGGGCGGGTTCCTGCTCTCGCTTCCGGGACTGATCCCCGCGGCGCGGCTCGACTGGGGGGCCTCGCCCGAACACGTTGCCGCGGCCCACCAGATCTACGTCTTCCAACGCCTGTCGCATCATCTCGACCTCGGCCAGTTTCCCGCGCACTACGTGGTTCGGTTCGCCGCGCTCGTCGTCGCGTTCGGCCTCGTGGCGCGGATGGTGCGCGCACTGGACGAACGGCCCGGCGAAGGCGAGGGAAACCGGGAGCCCCACGGCACGGTCGCGCCCGGACGCCGCCGCCTGGTCGGCTTCGTCGTCGGCGCCTTGGCCATTGCCCTGGCAGGCGCCGCGATCAATGTCTCGGCCGAGTGGAACCGGCCTCTGGCAGCGGGCCTCTTGCGGTTCTATTGGTATCGCCTGTCCGACGTGGCCGTGCCCCTGGGCGCGGCCTTGCATGCGGTGGCCTTGATCCACGGGCTGGGAACGTTGCGCCCGCGGGCCGCGCGCGCGGCCTTGGCAGCGGCCGTGCTTCTGGCGTCGCTCCACGTGGGCCAGTACGCATGGCGGCGCCCGATGCGCACCCCGCCGCGCGCCGACCAATGGGTAAGCTACGTCTCGTGGAAGTTGGCGTGCGACTGGATCGTCCGGTCGGGCGAGATCCCCGACCACGCCCGATTCCTCACGCCTCGGCAGTCGCAGAGCTTCAAGTGGTACACGGGCCGCAGCGAGGTGGTCACATGGAAAGACATACCTCAGGACGCGGCTTCCATCGTCCAGTGGTGGCGCCGCCTGCGCGAGATCCACGGCACCTCGCGCCGCGAGCCGGGCCGCGAGTGGCGCAAGTCGCTGGTCGAGTTGGGGCCGGCGCGGTTGAAACGCCTGGCCCAAAAG
>JANLFZ010000263.1:0-7531 GCA_024653385.1 Thermoguttaceae bacterium
CCCAGAGATTGCGAACCGCTTGGAGGAAGAGCTTGAGCGCGGCGGCAATGGGACGGCTCTTCCCTCCCCCGAAGCCGATTCGCAAGAAGAATGGGAAGGCTGGTAGTACGGGGCCCCCTCCTCAAGGTCAGCGGCTCGCCCTTCGGATTCAGAACGGCAGCTACACGCCGTTCAGGAACCAGGACAAGTCGTTTCCGAGGATTTCGTCCACCAAGTCAGTTGCACGGTCAAGAGGATGGTCCAGGAAGAACCAGTCGTCGCCGTCACTGCCGGTGAGGATGTCTGCGTCCGTGTCATTCCGGATCGTTGCGCCTATACAGCTAAGGGCGCGGACTCGATCGAAATACTCGCCCGCGGCCGTCCACTTTTCCATGATCTGCACGATGGCTGCTTCGTGATTCCGCCGGAGCACGCGTTCGTCAGGGCGGTCATAATCGAACAGGGTACAGCCAGCGATTAGGATGTCATCGTCGGCATTGCCGATGATCCGATCCGCGCCGGCGCCGCCAATCAGCAGGTCACGGCTGCCTTGGCCGATCAGTAGATCATCGCCGGCACCACCGTACAAGACGTCGTTTCCCCCACCTCCCTTGAGGCGGTCGTTGCCAGCGTCGCCGTACAACCAGGCTGACAAGCTGATGCTGCCCACGACCTGAATATCGTCGTCACCAGCCTGCCCAAAAACGAGGATCCTCCCGGTAGGCTGGAACGTACCAAGGGACTTCCCGTCTAGGGACACGACGATTGCACCGGGTGCGTCTCCGGGCCGAACGACCATCTTGTCGGCGACCGTTGTACCGCCCACCACGAGGTCCCACTTGGTGCCGTCGGTCGGATTGGGCTGGAGTTGCGCTATATCCACGGCGACCGTATGCGTTCTCGTGCTTGAATTGCCTACCGCGTCGGTGACGGTGACGCGCACCGTGTACACGCCTTCTTTGGCATACACGTGGCTGGCGCTGAACGTGTACTTGCCTGCATCGAGAGACGCTACTATCGCCGGGAATCCAGCTTGGCTCGCATCGCCATAATCCACCTGCACTGTCCAGGAAGACTGTTTGATATCGACGAAGCTGCCTGACAAATCGACTGTCTGACCGCGCACGCTTCCGGCGGCCATTTCGAGCGAGTCGATCACCGGCACGCTGGATTGGATGGCGATGTTCGGAGGAAGAGGCGTCTGGACGATGACTTCGTCGCTCCCGCCCTGGCCGGATTCAATGCTCAGCTTGCTCAAGTTGGGCCCAAGGTCAACCAGCGCTACAGTGTTGTCGCCCGATCCGCCCGAAAGCGTAAGGGTCGGTGCTGGGGACGAATTGACCGTGACGGTGTCGTTGCCGGCCCCTGCCTCCAGCGTGATTGCCGCAATTCCGGTGCCGAACACGATGTTCTGGCTCGTTTCGCCCGTTTCGTCGATAAAGGTATTCGTAACACCGTTTGCCGAGAGTTCGAACGCGTCATTCGATGGCGTGCCCAGTATGGTGACGTCGAGCGAGGAGGCCGTTGCGATTGCGGTCAAAGTGATCTGGCTGGCGACCCCTGAAAGCTCGACGACACACGAATCGTTGCCGCCGCCGCTGTCCACCAGAAGCTTGGTATCCTTGTTTGTCGAAACGACGTTGATCGCGTCGTCGCCGTCGCCGGCTTGAACCACCAATTCGGTAATCCCCGGTAGCAGGGCGACCACGTTCGCCGGAGCATCGCCACTTGTCCGAGTCACCTGTAAGTCCGTGACCACCAAGTCGTCGCCACCGGCCGTGCCCAGCACGGTAAGGACGTTGTTTTCCTCAGAGCCGCCGCTGTCGCCTACCGAAACGGCGCCAAGAATACTCCCAAACTGCACGTTCACCAGGTCGCTACCAGGCCCGCCATCGACCGCGACTGAGCTTCCGGACGCAACTCCGTCAACAAAGATCTCATCGTCCCCTTCCTCCCCGAAGATCCATGTCTCGACATTGGCTGGGTCGCGTATCTTATCGTTGCCGCCTCCGCCGAAAATCGAGACCACGTCGATCCCAGAGTAGATGATGGTTTCGGCAACGGGGTTTCCCCAGTCGATGATCCCCGCCGCCCTTTTGTCAATGAAATCCACCTTCGGCGTTCCATAGGCATTGAGGTGGTCCTCCGAGCCTGTCGCATCGCGGACGTTCACTGTCCCGTTGAGTGCCGAAAAATAGACGTTGTAGATGTCGTCGCCGTCCTGCCCGTCGACTTCGAGGCCGCCGGAACCCCGGACGGAGATGTTGAACGTGTCGGCACCGTCGAGCCCGTAGCCGAAGACCTTGCCCGCAACTGAGAAGGATCCTAGGATTGCCCCGTTAAGATCGACGGCGACTGTCGCGCCGCTTCCGGCGTAGAAGCGAATCACGTCGCTGCCAACCGTGCCGCCCACGGCCAGGTCGTTGCCCTGTTGGGCGACGGCAGTGATGGAAGTCGTCTTGGTCGTCGCGATCCCTTGGCTGGCATCGGTCATATCTTTGTCCAGCGCGGTTACCGTCACCGTCGCCGCGACCGTCGACCGGTAGGTATGCGACACCGTGATGACCGACGGCCCCGCATTCGTCAGGGTCTGCGGAGTCCCATCGCCCCAATCAATGGCGAATCGAAACAAGTCGGCCTGATCGATGGCGGATGCGTTGTCCGTGGCCTCGAGCCGGAACTCCCGAATCTGGCCTGGGACGCCGTTGGCCGGGCCGGTGATTGTCACCGTCGGCGCCACGTTGGCCACTTCCACGTTGACCGAGGAGAGGTTACTCAGAGCACTGTAGGAATCCTTGACCTGCACGGTCACTGTCGAGATCGCCGGGCCGTCGCTGAAGTTCACGTCAAAGCTGCCGGCCCCCGTGTTCTCGTCGAATACCAGGTTGGACACGGTGCCGACCGTGCCCCCGCTGTTGGCCACGATGGTGAAGGGGCCGCCTCCGGGATCGTCCGTGGTGAACGTGTAGTGCGCGCTCTGCCCTTCGTTCGCCTTGTCCGGCCCGTTAAGCGACACGCGAACCGGTTCCACGGTGATTGTTACGGTGGCCACGTTCGAATCCGCCTTGCCGTCATTCACTTTGTAAGTAAAGCTATCCTCACCGTGGAAGCCCGCGTTCGGAACGTAGATGAACGAATCGGAGCCGCTCAATTCCAACATTCCGTGGGACGGAAGGCTCACGATAATCGCGCGAAGGTTGCGCGCAACTTGCACGGTACGTGCCACGCGGAACCCGACGTATAGACTTTCCCCCGGGGGCGGAAAGTCGCGTCGGCTGGATGCCTGCAGATATTGCGCGGAATCTTGCCAGGAGCCGCCCCGACATACGCGAGCCGAGCTGACGGCCGTTTCGCTCCACTCAGCGACGTTCCCGCCTTGGTCGAACGTGCCAAGAGGGCTACCCGACTGCGTATAGGCGCCTGCGGCGGTCATCGGGTAGTCAAAGTTGCCCGTCGTGTAGGAACCATCGTTGAAGTTAGCTGAGTTACCCGAATCGCTCGACGGCAAGTTGTTGTTGGGTCTGGTGTCCGTTCCCGTGGGAAAGTCCCAATAACCGGCGCCGCCGGGCTTGTTCGGATCGAAATAGGCCGCCTTGTACCACTCGTTCTCCGTGGGCAGGAACCAACCTGCGGCGAACGTCGAGTGGTCCGGTATCGTCACGTTGCCGGAGTTGGGTCCCCCGTCGGTGATCGAATAAGTGCCGGATTCCGTCTGACCGCTCGTCATCCAGTTAGCAAATCGAACCGCGTCGTACCACGATACGATGACGACCGGCTTGTCCCCGTACGTATAGGGTGTGCCCTCAGGGCCCTGACCGAGCACATCCGCTTTCACGGCGTAGGTGTAGCTGCCGGGGGCACCGCTTCGCACGATTCCACCGCGAGGGTTGGTGCTCATCGCGGGATTGTACAGGGCGTACGGATCCGCCTCCCGGGCCACGGCGTTCAGAAACGCGGCGTACTGGGCGTTTGTCACCTCACACCTGCCAATCCGATACTCGTAGCCAACGCCGCCGTAGCCGGTATCGTCGCTGGCATTCCCCACGTACCCCACGGAGACCGTCTCCATCAGCACCGGCGCAAAGGCTTCGTCATCGGCCGTATCGTTGGCCAGGAGCCCTGGCACGGAGATCGGCAGCGGCCTGTTTTGCCTCGTGCTGACGCTGTCATCGACGGCCAACGGAGAATCGACTACCGGGATGACCCTGATCGAGACGGTGGCAACGCCGGAGTCCAACGCCCCGTCATTGGCCTTGTAAGTGAAGCTATCTTGGCCACAGTAGTTCAGCGCCGGCATATAGCTGAATGAGCCGTCCGAGTTCAGCGTCAGCGCGCCGTGCGATGGGCCGCTTACCAAGAGCGGCGTAAGATCGTCGCCGTCGGCATCGCTGTCGTTGGCCAGCACTCCGGTGGATACCGGAACCGTCAACAACAAGTCCTCAAGAATGGTGTAGCTGTCCTTAATGGCCACCGGCGGGTCGGCCACCGGGAGAACCGTTATCGAGACGGTGGCTGCGCTGGAATCCATCAGCCCGTCGTTGGCCTTGTACGTGAAGCTGTCTTGGCCAAAGTAATCCAGTCCGGGGCTATAACTGAACGAGCCATCGGAATTCAAGCTCAGCGTCCCGTGCGACGGACCACTCACGAGAATCGCCGTGAGCATGTCGCCGTCCGGGTCGCTGTCGTTGATGAGCACCCCTGGCGCCGCGATGGGAAGAGAACCGTCTTCACTGACCGCATAGACGTCGTTTGCCGCGATCGGCGACTCGCCAAGCGGCAGGACCCAGAGTTCCCGGCCTGCAAGCGAATCCGTGGCCGCAAAGTAGAGCGAGCTGCCCGAGACAGCCAGATAATCGGGCGAGCAGCCAAGGCTGCCGGTTTGGATCTGGGCGACCAAGACCGTGCCGGCCGCCGTACCGTCGGTGCGCCACAGCTCGCGGCCGTTGAGTGGATGGTCGGCGGTGAAGTAGAGTATCCCGCCCGCGCTCACCAGATCCTGCGGATACGATTCCCCGCTGCCCGGGCAAATGTCCTTCACCATCACTGTGCCGGCCTCGGTGCCGTCAGTCTTCCAAAGCTCGCGCCCGTGAACTCCATCAGAGGCGACGAAGTAGAGGGTGCCGTTCACGTCGGTGAGGCTTTCCACGTGCCACGCTTGGCCCGGGTAGATGTCCTTGACCAGGACCGTGCCAGCCTCGGTGCCGTCGCTCTTCCACAGCTCCCGGCCGCTACCGCTCCAGTCGGAAGCCACGAAATAGAGCGTCCCGCCCACGTTCGTGAGGTATTGTGGGTCGGAGGAGCCGTATCCGGCGCTTATGTCCCTGACTAAGACCGTGCCGGCCTCGGTGCCGTCGCTCTTCCATAGCTCTTTGCCGGACGTCCAATCAGCCCACGGGAAATACAGCGTGCCGCCTACGCTCACCGCCGAGTCCGACCATGCCCCCGAACGGTCGCCAAGCATTTCTTTGACCCGAACGGTGCCGAGTTCCGTGCCGTCGCTCTGCCATAGACCGCATGTGTAGTTCTGATCGTAGGCGAAGAAATAGAGCGTGCCGTCGAAGTTGGTCATCAGGGGCGGATAGCCGATGAATGCGCCTTGTGAACCTGGGATGAGATCTCTGACCATCGCGGTGCCGGCCTCGGTGCCGTCGCTCTTCCACAGTTCCGTGCCATGGTCCGGATCGTAGGCTGCGAAATAGACCGTGCCGTTGACGTTGGTCAAGTATTGGGGGCTCGCGCCTCCGCTACCCGGATTGATGTCTTTCACCAAACCGGTCCCGGCGGGGGTGCCGTCGCTCTTCCAGAGTTCCGCACCGTAGACCGGATCGTCCACCGAAAAGAAGAGCGTCCCATTCGCGATAGTCAACCCACTAATCGACGATCCGGTCACCCCGCAGTGAATATCGGCCAGCAAGGTCGTCCCCGCGGCCGTTCCGTCGCTGAACCAGAGTTCGCGTCCATGCACTCCGTCATCGGCGACGAAATAAACCGTCCCGTTTGGGCCAGCCACAAGATTGTCGGGACTCGAGTTCGCCGTCCGAGTATCAACGGCCGTGACCATGGTCGTTCCCGCCTCGGTCCCGTTGCTAGTCCAGAGGCTGAGGCCGTGAACCGGGGCCGTGGCTGAGAAGAGAAGGCTGCCGTTGAAGGGCGTAAGCATGCGGGGCGAGGAACCAATATTCAGATCCGGATGGATGTCCTTCAGCAGGTACGTGCCGGCGGTTGTGCCATCGCTTCTCCAGATCTCGTTGCCGTGAACGCCGTCGTTGCCGACAAAATAGATGATGCCGTTGACCTGGGTCACCTCGCCCACCACGGGAGTATTCGAGACCGTTACGGTTCCTGCCGCCGTCCCGTCGCTCTTATGGAGTCGGCTGGCCTCCGCACCTGCCAGGAAATACAGCGTGTTGTTCGCGTTGAAGAAGGTGCCGGGAGAGTTCAGAGACTTGACAAAATAGGTGCCTCCGGAAGTTCCATCGCTGCGCCACAGATTGCCCTGACAATTGAAGTAGAGGATCCCATTCACGGCCACATGGGTCCACGTCCAACTGGGCAGCTCCTTCACCTTGTAAGTGCCGGAAGGAGTCCCGTTGCTTCTCCAAAGACCACGAGTGGCACCGCCCGTTGAGTACGCCTCGAACGTGAGGATTCCGTTGACGTCCGTCATGTTCCTGGGATAAACCGCCACAGACGTCGGGTTCGTATCCTTGAGAAAAAACGTCCCGGCGTCTGTCCCGTCGGTCCGCCACGGCTCGGGACCTGTCACGCCGTTGTCGGCCGTGAAGTACATGAGGCCGCCGCTTAGAACTCCAGTGCTTGGGTTCGATGAACCCGTGCCCGGCCAAATGTCTTTCATTAGGACCGTTCCGCCCTCGGTGCCGTCCGTCTTCCAAAGTTCCTGGCCCGTTGCAGGATGATAGGCACTGAAGTAGAGCTTGCCATTGTACACCTTCAGTGCACCCGGATTCGAACTCCCCTCGACATTGATGTCCTTGACGATCACCGTACCGGCGGCGGTCCCGTCGCTCTTCCAAAGCTCCCGGCCGCGAACAGGGTCAGTGGCCACAAAATACAGCCTCCCATTGAACGCCGTATAGGCGCGCGGATCCGAGGAAATCGCGCCCGGATAAATGTCTTTCACGAGGCGCGTTCCCTGTTGCGTACCGTCCGTGACCCAAAGTTCCAAACCGCGAAGACCGTCATCGGCGGCAAAGAACACCTTGTCGCCTACCACTACCCGGCGGTCTTCTTCGACGCTGAAAAACGCGTCCTCGACCGTGTTGATGTCTTTGACCAATTTCGGCGGCCCTACTCGGAGCATGACGATCGCAGGCAAGTCCGAAGTCAGTACGCCGTCGCTGGCGAAATAGCTGAACTGGTCAATGCCCCGGAACCCCGGGTTGGGGGTATAAACGAACGAGCCGTCGGGCTGCAGGACAACCGAACCATGCTGAGGACCATCCGCCAGCACAGCCGTCAGAACGTCGCCGTCTATGTCGCGGTCGTTACCGAGCACGCCTGGAGATTCGATCGAAAGCGCACGGCCTTCAGG
>JANLFZ010000263.1:7541-8708 GCA_024653385.1 Thermoguttaceae bacterium
GATATTGAGACTGTAGGTGTCGTCGAAAGCCACCGGCGCCCGGTCTCCCCCCATGCTTGCCACGCGAAATCCAACGCCGGTGAGTTCATCGGTAGGCGGAAGTTGATGAGGTTGGGCGGCGTGTAGCCACTCTGCAGTGTCACCCCAAGCGCCGCCACGCACGCGACGCCACGAACCCATGCCCGTCTCAACAGTCGTTTCGGTCCATTCGAACACATTACCGCCCTGCCCCATCGTGCCGTAGGCGCTTAAGAGGCCCGCCTCCCAGTAGCCGTTCGGTCTGCCTTGGTTGTACCCCTGATTGAACACCGCATCGAATGTATTGTCTCCAAGATGGATCCCGACCGGCACGTTGGGATCATCGTGCTTCGTGGGATAGTCCCAGTATCCCGCCCCGCCCGGTTTGTTCGGGTCATAGTATGCTGCCTTGTACCACTCGTTTTCCGTTGGGAGGAAATAGATCGTGCCGTAAGTGCTTAGTGCCGATGTCCGGTCGATGCCGGTAACGCGGCCGCTACTGTCGATCGTGTACACGCCCAATCTCACGTCCCCTGACGTCAGCCAGTTGGTGAACATGGCCGCCTCATGCCATGAAATAGCCGTCACCGGCTGGTTGGCGGCCCAGTAACCGGGATCGTTGAGTAAGTCGCTCGCACTCGCGTTGGAGACCGCGTCCCAATCGCTCTCGCGGACCTCGTACTTGCCAATGCGATAGGTGTAGCCGACCGCACCATAGCCTGTCTCAGTGTCCGGGGCATTGCCGGGATTGCCCACGGTCACGAAGTCCATGCTGATTGCGGTAGAGCCGTGTGCGATGATGTCGAGCGACAAGAGATCGCGGCGCTCAAGCGGTTCCAGCCGCAGGCGGCGCGAAGGCGGGAATTTGGTAGAACCGAGCGACGCGGGTCGCGTGACCCGCCGCGTCTTCCTGGCCCAACGCATGGAATGGTTCCTGTTACTAGATGGAGAGATGTTGGGACGAACTTCAGTTCAGGCCCACACGCCACAGCAGGTCGCCTCACCTCCGGAACGCAACGCGTCCCACTCCGACGTCCTCGGGATGACAGGGGGTGCCACGCAATGCCGTTTCTGAAAGTGGCTGGCTTTGCCTTGTAAGTTGTTGTGGTGGCTGGACTTAGTGCAACACCTTGGCTCGGGAAAGTGCTC
>JANLFZ010000264.1 GCA_024653385.1 Thermoguttaceae bacterium
CGCGGTTTCGGCGCGGGTAGTCGGCACGGAAGATGTTCTTGGCCGCGGGATCGGTGATCAAGAGCCGGCCCTCGTGCCAAGTGAGACCCAGGGGGCGAACCAACGGCTTGCCGGAAATCCACTTGGCGACCTCGCCCGAAGGTGTCACTTTCCACACCGCCGAGGCGTAGCCGTCGCTGACGTAGAGCGTGCCGTCCTGGTCCACGGCCACGTCGTTGGGAAACTCGAACGGCCGGCCTTTGACCAGCGCGGTCGTGGTGCCGTCGGGGGCGATTTTCAAGAGCGGATTCTCTCGCAACGAGAGGGCCCACACCGTGCCGTCGTCGGCCGCGGCCAGGCCGCGCGGCCCGGTGACCGAGGCGAGCTTCTCGGGCCTCTTGGCATCGGGCGCCAGCTTCCAGACGCAGTTCATGGCGGCGTCGGAGACGAACACATTGCCCTGCTTGTCCACGGCGAGGTCGACCGGCACGCCCACCTTGCCCCCGGTCAGCGGCTCCGGCTTGCTGCCCTTCTCGCCCTTGGGAAAACGGTAGACGTCGCTCGTGGCCGCGTCGCCGGCCAGCAGGTTCCCGGCCGTGTCGATGGCCACGCACCGCACGGCGTTCAGCGGCGTGCGGTACTTCTTGGATGCCTGAAAAAAGACCTCGCGCCGGCCCTCGGCGAGGAGCCAAATGCCGGGCAAGTCCTGATCGGCCACGTAGAATCGCCCGTCGCGCGCGGCCGTCGAGACCGGATAGGCCATCTCGGCCGCCCGTGACACCGGCAAGGCCACCGAACCACCCAACGCGACCGCAACCAGCGCGCCGAGCCAAGCGGCCCCCAAGCGACATGCCCCATGCACCGAAAACGCCAAAACGACTTTCATGGCAGTGGAACCCTGCGTTGCAGTACGCGGCGACGAGAGAACCCGACCGTGCCCAGGCCGAAGACCATACCCTCTCTCGCGGCCGAAAACCACCACGGCCTTGGTGGACACGTGCACGCTACTCGCTGGGCGTCTTTCTGTCAACCGAGCGGCCGATGCGCGGGCCGACGGCCCAACGTGGCGTCCTTTTCGGGGGAACCGTCGCCCTTCGGCCGCACCTGTCCGGCCAACTCACCGGACCGCGTCGGGACGTTCGGCCACGCGTGGGGCATCGGGGTCGGGCAACGTGTCTTCCGGCCCGTTGGCCGGGACTCCTGCCGCGCGCTGGGCAGCCTGCTGGGCCAGTTGGGCCAACTGCTCCCGCGTTTGGGGGCTGACCTTGGCCAGCCTGGCCGCCAGCCGTTGCATGCCCGGTAGATTGACCTCCGCCGTGCGCGATAGACACGCCAAGAACCCTACCGTTTGAAGAAAGTTCGTGTCGGCGATCTTGCCCACGACGGGCTGGAAGGTTTTGGTCAGGAACTCGGCCCCGCCGGGCTCGACGTTCATGAAGGCGTCGAGGCGGCTGGTCACAAAACACCGGCCTTGCACGTCGCGCACGTACCCGCTCTTGAGCACCATCAATCCCCGACCGCGCACCCGGTGCCCGAACATCGAACCGGTGTACGTGCCGTCGACGTAAAGCACGTGCGTATCGCGGCTGCGGTAAAGAAACTGCATCGAGCCGGTCGTGCCGATGTCGTCGGTCACCTGATAGGTGTCGGGCCCGGTCTGGCGCATGGTAAGGTGGCTGACGCCGAGCACTTCCCAAATGTTCACCACCACGTCGGGGTGCTCGACCAGAAACAAGTAGAGATCCGCATCGCATTGGACCACGCGGATCGGCAGCCGGCGGAACACGCTGGTATTCTGAAGCACCCACTGGACCTTCTGTTTGCCCTCGGCGCTGAGACGATCGAACGGAATCGACTCGATCGCGTTGTCCCGCGCGGCGCGGCTGCTCGTGGCCTTGTTCGGATCGCCCTGGACGGCCGGTTCGGTCTGGGCCCGCGCCGCGGGAGAGGCCCCCGCCAGCCCGATTCCCAGTGCCGCAAGAAGAACTACCCGGCTCGCATAATCATTCACCCACCGCTGCCGAAACCCGTCGATCCGTTGGTCCACCGCGTCCCTCCCTGGAGCCTCACCCGCCCGCTGCGTCCCGCATTGCCAACACACCCCATACTAGATGGGTCGATCTCGGCCTCGTGTTGACGCTCCTGATTATTCGGCTCAGGCAAGGTTCGCGGGTCAGTGAAATTCTTGCGCCAAGTGGTCTTGGCAGACGTGGCACGATGCCCCACAATGCGCCGCCTTTGAAATCAGCCAAGATATCGCCCACGCCGTTGTTCAACGCGGTGGGATCGGACAACTTGGGAACCTGGGATGCCGAGAGAACTTCTGCAATGCTAAGCGCGGAAACCTGCGAAGCTATTTGGGGGCAAGCCATGCTGTACCTCCCCCGCTTGGGGGCAGGTCTGGCCGTGTTCTTGGCCTTCTGGATCGGCGGTGCGGCGATCCGTCGCCTCATCCACCGCATCGGAGAAGGCCGAAAGATCGATCCCGATGTCGTCGCCCTCTTGGCCAATTCGGCCAAAGTCGGAATGCTGCTATTCGGCGCCATCAGCGGCCTGGGTACCCTGGGCATCAACGTCACCGCGATGGTCGCCGGGCTGGGCCTGACCGGCATCGCGCTCGGCTTGGCCCTGAAAGAGATCATTTCCAACGCCCTTTCGGGCATGTTGCTGTTGGTCTACAAGCCCTTCAAGCGCAACGACGAAATCGCCGTACTGACCTTCCGCGGAAGGGTGCTCGAGGTCAACCTCCGCTACACCCTCTTGGAGGTCGGCCAGGAACGGGTCTTCATCCCCAACACGGTGCTGTTGACTAACGCCGTCAGCGTGGCCAGGTCCCCTGCCAACGAGGGCAAGCCCGCGACCGCATGAACTTCCGGTTAGGCCCTCGTGGCCAAGCGGTCGTAGGCCGCCAGAATCCCCTCGTCGGTCGGGAAAAGCCGCCCTGATTCCTCGGTCCCGCCCAGTCCGCGAAAAGTCCCCAGGATGTACGCCACGTCGTCGCGGGGGATCTCGTACAGGAGGAAGAACGCCGCGTCGAGTTCGGCCAGCAGTTCGACCCGCTCGGCCGCGCTCCACCGGTGGACCGGCGGGTCGAACCCGGCCGCCTCGGCCAGCGGCCGCATGTCGTCGGCCGTGCAGGTCAGCTTGAGCACCCGGTCGGAGATCCACCGCTCGAGGCTCTGCCGCTTCGACCACGGGCAGCGATCGGCATAGCGCTCGGGAGCAAACAGCGGCAATTGCTCGACGATGAAGAAGTTCAAGTGGACCCCGCCGACCTTCTGCCGGGCCACGAAGTCCAGCGCCATGCTGTTGAGGTTCGCCAAGAGGCATAGCTCGCGGCGCGGCTCGATCGTCTCGCCGGTGAGCACGAGCGGGGCCGAATTGACCACGGCCGCGTGAGGAATCATCGCGGCGATCATCGTCCGCTGGTTCGTGGGGCTGGTCACGTCCTTGTAGCACAGATAAGCGGGGCGCACGCGCTGGCGCAACGCGCGATCCACTTCGACCGCCTCGACCCACCACCGCGGAAGCGGAAGGAATTCGGGGTTCTGGTGCAAGGCGGGCGTGGTCGGTTCGGTCTGGCCTTGGCGCACCCAGTTGCCCGCCTCGACCCGCACACTCGCTGCCCGGTGGTCGTATGCCTGGACCATCTTCGCCTCGTAGAGCGGCAGAAAGAGCCGCTTGCCCTTGCGCCAGCGGTTGCCGTCGAGCTTGAAGCCCTCGCGGCTCAGCTCGTCGGCCGTGCGGAACCGCTCGGCGTCGTTCGTCTGGTCGAACATGCGGACGAAGCGGATTCCCCACGGGTTGCCGCCTTCGCGCCGCGACTTGTCGACGAGCACGGGCACGCGGCGGTAGAGGGCCTTGGTGATCTCGGCGTCGCGCCGGCTGCGGAAGATCGGGCAGGTGCGGGTATTCGGGTTCAAGAGGGCAAAGTCCTTGGCCCCCAACGCGATGTGCCGCTTCGGGTCCTCCAGGTCGTCCATCGCACGGGCAAAGAACACGAAGTCGGCCGAATCGGATTGCACGGCCGCGCCGCCAAACACGAGCGTACAGAACTTGAACGAGCGGTGAACGTCGGGGAACACGGGGGCCTTGTTTTCAAAGTCGTGCAGCGACGCGAGGGACTTCGACTCGACCAATTCTCGGAAGAACTCCCGCGTGGTGGCGTCGGTGGCAATGCCCGAGGGCACCAAGAGGCCCACGCGCCCTTGCGGTGCGACGATCTTGCGGGCCAACTCGGCAAAGAGCATGTAGGTGTTGATGTCGCCCCGGGCCGTCAGCGGAAACTCGCCCGAGACCCGCACGTGCTGTAGGGTCCGCTGCGCCAGGTCCTGCGCGGCGGCGTACCGCTCGAACAACTCGGGGCGCGACGCGCGAAGCTCGTCGATCAAGCGGCGGCGCGTTGCGGCACTGACCGCGCCGGCGATCTCGGGGGCCGACCAGGCGAAGAACTCTCGCTCTTGGAGCTTGAGCCGTTCCCAGGGAGGATTACCGATCACGCAGTCGAACCCCGGCTGCGGGCCAGAAAAGACCTGCGGGAACGCCTCGCGCCAAACTACGGCGCGCGGGTGGACCGCCGGGTCGGTCACCAGGCTGTTCCCCCAGAGGATGTTGCGCGACAGGTCGGCCAGCGTCTTCTCGCGCCGCGCCGAGCGGATCCACAAGGCCAGTTGCGTGATCTCGACCGCCTGGGGCGAGAGGTCCACGCCGTAGAGGTTCTCAGAGAGCAGCACGTCGGGCACGCTTTGCCCGAGCCGGTCAGCGGCCTCGGGGTCGTGGACGAGAAGGTGATCGACCGCGCGAAGGTACGCATGTTCCAGAACGTCGTACGCCCGGATCAAGAACGCCCCGCTCCCGCAGGCCGGGTCGCAGACCTTGATCGTGCGCAAGGCGTCGAAGGCGTCGCGCCAATACGCCGCCAGCGCCGGCGAGGGCTCGATCGCCTCGATCTGGTCCGCCGTCAGGCCATGCCTTTGCCGCACCGCCTCGAACCTCTCCTCGATCGCCTTGCCGACCGTCGCATCCACCAGAAAGCCGGTGAACTCGGGGGGCGTGTAGAAGATGCCCAGTCGCTTGCGCTCGGCCGACTTGCGCATGGCGGGCTGCGTGCCGGGCGATTGCGCCTCGGACGGAAAGAGCCCGCCCTGACGCACCCGTTCCAACTCGGCCACCGAGCGCTCGAAGAGGTGTCCGAGCACGTCGACGTTCACCTCGTCGCGGAAGTCGTACGTGCCGATCGTGTGAAAGAACCGCGTCCACGAGTCGTCGAGCTGGAGGTCGTCGACGTCGGGGTCGCGGGCGAACAGTCCGCCGTCGTAGCCCTTTTCCAGGTTGAACGCGGGGTGCCCCTGGTCGAGGGCCGCGAACAGATCGAGAAAGTTCCGCCACCGGGGATTGGTGACCTTGCTGAAGGGCGGCAGCGTGTTGTACGCCTTGTCGATGCACCGCGGGGGCAACAGGCCGCGGTCCTCGCAGAAGGCCACGAAGATGATCCGGTCGAGGATCTTCTGCGCAATGTGGATGGCCTGGTCGAGCGTCTTGCCGCGCTGGAAATGGAGGTGCTCGATCAGCCGCAGGCGGTTCTCGCTGTACTGCTCGTACAGCTCGTCGCCCACGACGCGCTGCCGGTTCTCGGTCTTCTCCAACAATAGCGGCGTGCGCAGGTACAGGCCCACGGCCGGCTTTACCAGACCGCCGCGCTCGAACAGGCAATAGAACTGGCGGAACTTGCGGAGGTCGCGGAGGTCCTGGAGGCGGAACTCTTCATACGCCTGGGGCGTCTTGTTCCGATGGTACAGGCGGAACGTGACGAAGTTGCTGACGATGCCCCAAGGGCAGTCGGGCAGGGCGTTGAGATAGTCCCAGCACTGCTGCACCGCCGTGCGCCCGTTCGACTTGTCACGATCCAGGTCGGTGTCGGCCGACTTCAGCTCGACGACGACGAGCGGGCGCAGGGGCTCGCCCGAGCGGAAGTTGCCCAAGGCCGCGTCGGCCGTGCCCACGCCGGGCACGGTGAAGTTGCGCTCGAGTTGGTACTCGCCGGGGCTCTGAGTGGCGGGCTGATAGTGCAGGGCGTCGCCGAAGACCTCGCGCAGAAAGTCGGCGTCCAGCGCGGTCTCCTTCCGGGCCAGGTGCCCCTGGCGCTCCATGTCGGCCCAGCGGATGAGAACCTCGTGGGCGCGGTCCTGCGCCGGGCCGCGGTAGGGGATCTTCTCCGCCTCGTCGGCCAAAAACCGCGTGAGCACCAGCCCGGTGCGCTGGCGGAGCGTGGGTCGCGCGAAGAGCTTCGGTGCCCGATCGTCCGGAGCCGCGGTGCGCTTCTTGCCCATGACCGTCCTATGCGTTGGTCTCCAATCACGCGGCACTGGAAAGTCGCGGCGATGGCTCGCCGCGCATCCCAGCGCCGCGACGCGTGCGCGCCAAGTCTACCAGACTGGCCATAGGCTGTGAACCGTCACCATGCCTTTCCGGCTCCTTCCGATGGCCATGCCACCTTGTTATACTGGTTCACTTCCGGGAACGCGGCGTCGAATCCCGCGATGCCGCATCGCCTTGCAGTGGGAGTTCACGCAATGAGCCGACTTCTCCGCCTGCTGTGTGCCGCTTGGGCGTGCTTGCCGCTGGCGTCGGCGGCCTGGGGCGCCGGCCGTCCCAACGTGGTGTTCATCTTTTCCGACGACCACGCCTATCAGGCGATTAGCGCGTACCAGGACCCGCGCCGGTTGCTCGATACGCCGAACATCGACCGGCTTGCGCGCGAAGGCATGCGCTTCGACCGATGCCTCGTGCCGAACTCGATCTGCGGCCCAAGCCGGGCCACGGTGCTGACCGGCAAGTACAGCCACGCCAACGGCTTCTACGATAACACGAACAGCCGCTTCGACGGGACGCAGACGACCTTGCCCAAGTTGCTCCAGGCCGCGGGTTACCAGACCGCGATCGTCGGCAAGTGGCATCTGGTGAGCGAGCCGACCGGCTTCGACTATTGGGAGATCCTGCCCGGACAGGGCGTGTACTACAACCCCCCGATGATCCGCAACGGGAAGCCCGTCAAGCACCAGGGCTATGTGAGCGATCTGATTACCGACCTGGCCCTCGCCTGGCTCCGCCAGCGCGATCGGTCGAAGCCCTTCCTGCTGATGTGCCACCACAAGGCCCCGCATCGCTCGTGGGAGCCCAATCTCAAGTACCTCGGCCACGACAACGATCGCCAGTACCCCATCCCCGAGACCTTGTTCGACGACTACGCCGGCCGAGGCAAGGCGGAGCGCCAGCAGGACATGACGATCGCCAAGACGATGACGCCCCAGGACCTCAAGCTCGTCCCGCCGAAACAACTCACGGACGAGCAACTCCGGGCCTGGAACGCCTACTACGAGCCCCGCAACGAGGCCTTCCGCAAGGCGAACCTCCAGGGTCGCGACCTCGTCCGCTGGAAATACAACCGTTACCTGCACGACTACCTCGGTTGTATCAAGTCGGTCGACGAAAGCGTCGGCCGCCTCTTGGCCTATCTCGACGAGGCGGGCCTGACCGAAAACACGCTGGTCATCTATTCCTCGGACCAGGGCTTCTACCTGGGCGAGCACGGCTGGTTCGACAAACGGTGGATCTTCGAGGAATCGCTGCGAACGCCATTGGTGGTGCGATGGCCCAAAGTGACCAAGCCGGGCAGCGTCAACCGCGACCTGGTGTCGAATCTCGACTTCGCCGAGACCATGCTGGAGGCCGCCGGCGTGCCCGTCCCAAGCGAGATGCAGGGCCGGAGCCTCGTTCCGCTGCTGAAAGGCCAGACCCCGGCCGATTGGCGCAAGAGCTTCTACTACCACTATTACGAATACCCCGGCCCGCACGACGTGGCCCGGCACTACGGCGTGGTGACGGCACGTTACAAGCTCGTTCGATTTTACGAGCCGCAGCTCGACTACTGGGAACTGTTCGACCTGGAGAAAGACCCTCGTGAACTGACCAGCGTCTACGGCCGGCCGGACTACGCGGCCGTCCAGCGGGAACTCCACGCGGAACTCGCTCGCCTGCGGCAAGAACTCAAGGTGCCCGATCCCGACCCACCCGAAACGATCACCAAGCCGGCCGGCAAGCCCGGCCCGGCCAAGGCAAAGGCCAAGCCGAAACGAAAGCAAGCCGCTTGAAGCGGCCTTCGGTCTTCCCGGCGCCGCCGGCCAGTCGTTTGGTCGAAGATTGTCGCGGCCCGTCGATCGAAAAGCCCAGTGGCTTTCGCCCCCTCGCGCGGTTTTCCCGCGTAAACATTTCTGGTACAGTAGATTGGTATGCAATGGGGGTACTTGCGGCAGGCCAACCGTTTGCCGTTGATGACCGCGGGCAACGCATGGATGCCCCCATCTTGTCTACGGCAACCCTGTGCGCCCGTAGCTCAAAGGACAGAGCAGCGGATTTCTAATCCGCCGGTTGCAGGTTCGAGTCCTGCCGGGCGTATTCGCGTCTGTGGATCCTGGAACGTCCCAAGGCGTGGCACTATAACGGGTTACGAAAACCTTACGATGCCCTGGGCCGGGTGACCACGCTCACCCACTCTATCGTAGGGCTTGTGCCCATGGTGACCTTCACGCAGGCCTACGACGCCGCGGGGCGGCGGATCGGGCTGGCCGTGGCCGTTGAGAGCGATCAAGATAGGCGATGCTCCTGCGATCGAGGTAATCGATGGGACTTG
>JANLFZ010000265.1:0-672 GCA_024653385.1 Thermoguttaceae bacterium
AGAGGAGGTCGTGACGCGGCGGAATTGGGTCACGCGCGAACAGTTTCTCGACCTGCTCGGTGCAACGCATCTCATTCCCGGCCCAAACGCCTTGGAGATGGCAGCCCATCTCGGTTATCTGCGGGCCGGGCTGCGGGGCCTGCTCGTGGCCAGCGTGGCGTTCACCCTGCCGGCGGCGGCGATCAGCGGTGTGCTAGGCTGGGCTTATGTGCGCTACGGGGCCCTGCCCGAGATCGCGCCGTTTCTCCAAGGCACCAAGCCCGCCGTGCTGGCCGTGGTCTTCGCCGCGGTGTGGCGCCTGGGCAGGACGGCCCTGGCGGGCTACGCCACGGCGACCATCGGCGTCTTGGTCGCGGCAGCATCGCTCGCCGGCGCCAACGAGATTCTCGCCCTCCTGGGGGGCAGCCTGATCGGCGCGCTCGTCCTGCGCCGCCGCGATTCTCGCGCGCCGGACAAGAAGGCACTTGTCGCGGTGGCCGCGGCCGCCGGGACCGCGCCGCAGACCGCCCGGGCCGCGGTCGCGGTCCTCGCGTCGGCTGCGGCAGGCGCGGCGACCTCCGTGGCCCTCTGGCAGATCGGCCTGTTCTTCCTCAAGATCGGCGCGGTGCTGTACGGCAGCGGCTACGTGCTCATCGCGTACCTCGAAGGCGGCTTGGTCCGCGACTACGGCTG
>JANLFZ010000265.1:682-7125 GCA_024653385.1 Thermoguttaceae bacterium
CTACGGCTGGCTCACCGCGCAAGAACTGGTCGACGCCGTGGCCGTCGGCCAGGTGACCCCGGGACCGCTGATCACCACGGCCACTTTCGTGGGCTATCTGCTCGGCGGGACGCCCGGCGCGGCGTTGGCTACCGTGGCCATCGTGTTGCCGGGACTGGTTCTCGTGGCGGCGACGGGTCCGTGGATCCCACGGCTGCGCCAGTGGGCGTGGACCGCTCGCTTCCTCGACGCAATCGGAGCAGCCTCGGTCGGCCTGATCGCGGCGCTGGGCGCGACCTTGGCCAGGACCACCCTGACCGATTGGCAAGGCTTGCTGATCGCCGCGGCGGCCACGGCCGCGCTGGTCGGGTGGAAACTCAATCCGGCCTGGGTGGTCCTGGCAGGGGCGCTTGCCGGCCGGCTGCTTTGGTGATCCGCGGCGGTTCCGGCAGGCATTGCCGCGGCGTTGCCCCGGACCGAAACCGGCTATCCGCGCAGCGGCACGCCCTCGGCCGCCAGGAACGCCAGAAACGCCGAGCGGAACTGCTCGATCTCGCCGCTGGAGAGCGTATGGTCCGGCGCGCCGAGCCAATAGCGGAACGAGTAGCTTCCCTTGCCCGGCGCAAGGCCCTTGCCCTTGTAGACCGTCACGAATTCGCGGCGAACCACCAGGGGATGCGCGAAACGGTTCAGGCGTGCCTCCAAGGCGGCGAAGCCCTCGGCAATGTCCCAAACCAAGGAGAAGTCTTGCCAGCTTCCCGGATAGACGGGCGCGGGCACGTATTTCAGTTCGGGGTAGATCGAGCCGTCGAGCGCTTCCATCGACAGTTCGAACCACACGACCTGGCCTTCCTGGGCGACGGTCTCGAGGATCTTGCCGGCCAACACACCGAGGGCGCCCACCGCGCGGTCGCCCCGGCGGATCGACGCGAAGTGGCCGGGCATTTGCCAGGGCGCCTCGCCCGGGCCGCCCGCCTCGAACCCCAGCGGCCCGCAGCCGAGCAGGCGACCCAGGTCTTCGATGGCCCCCTTGATCGCGCGGAAGTGTTCTTCCAAGGGCGGGTAGCCGGCCTGCTGGAAGCTGATGCCCGCAAGCCGGGTCTGCTCGACGGCTTTCCCGTGGTCCCCCTCCCAGTAGACCCGGCCCAACTCGAACAGCCGGAAGGCGTCGCGGTGAGCCCGGTTCGGCCGCACCAACGCCAGCAGGTTCGGCACCAGGGTCGTGCGGAGCGAGTGGTTCTGCTGGGCACTGGGGTTGCGCAGTTCAAGCGTTCGCCGGGGTGTGTAGCCGAGTTGTGCAAGCCAGACGTCGTCGAACCAGCCGTAGCTTTGCACCTCGATGAACCCGTGGCCGCCGGCCAGCAATCGCCGCGCCTTGTGTTCGAGACGCAGGGCAGTCTCGACGTAGACCGGCTCGATGGGCACGGCGGGCATGCGGGGTTCGATCCGGCCGTAGCCGTAAATGCGCAGCACCTCTTCCGCGATGTCGGCGGGGATGGAAATATCCTTCTCGCTGCGGTGCGGCGGGATGCCCACGCAGAGCTGCTCGCCATCGAACCGCGCCTGGAAGTCGAGGGCATGGAGGATCGCGAGGACCTCGTCGTCGGGGAGATCCTTGCCCGCCATCGCGCGCAGCGCGGCCCGCGGCATGGTCAGCGGCCGGTAGGCGTCTTTCAGGTCGCCGGCCACGGTGAAGCGGCTGGTGACCTCGGGCTGGGCGCCCGATTGCTCGACGAGGTGGAGGATGCGGGCGATGCCGAGTTTGACGTGGGCCGGCGGCTGACTCTTCTCGAAGCGCTGGGCCGATTCGGTGCGCAGGTCGAGGCGGACCGACGTGCGGCGGATGCGCGAGGCCTTGAAGTTCGCGCTTTCCAGGAGCACGCGCGTCGTGGTGGGGCGGACCTCGCTGGCCAGCCCGCCCATCACCCCGGCCAAGGCCACCGGCTCGCGCTGGTTCCAGATCAAGAGGTCGTCGGGCAGCATTGCCCGCTGTTGCCCGTCGAGCGTCGTGAACGTGCCGTGCCGGCCCATCGGGGCCACGCGGATCGCGCGGACCGTGTCGCCGTCGAAGGCGTGGGTCGGCTGGGCGAGTTCCCACATCACGTAGTTCGTCAGGTCCACCAACAGGCCGAAGGTCCGCTGCCCCAGCGCGTGCAAGCGGCGCTGCACGATCAAGGGCGACGGCGCGGCCGCGGCCACGCGGAACTCGAGGCACCCGTAGCACGGGCAGGCGTCGAAGTCCTCGACCGAAAGCGGATAGGCCGGCAAAGCGTCAAAACGCCCCAGATCGGCCACCGGCAGCGGCTTCAAGGGGCGGCGGAACACGGCGGCCAGTTCGCGGGCGATGCCGTAGTGGCCCCACAGGTCCGGGCGGTGCGTCAGGCTCTTGTTGTCGATCTCGAGGATCACGTCCTGCGCGGGCACGTGGGCGGCAAGCGGCGTGCCGTTGGCGATCGTGCCGGGACATTCGAGCACCACCTCGTGCCAGCGGCTCATGCCCAATTCCATGGCCGAGCAAAGGACGCCCTCGCTGCGCCGGCCGGCCAGTTCCGACACCTCGATCCGCACGCCGTTTGCCAGCGTCGTTCCCGGCGGGGCGAACGGGGCCTTCATCCCCACGCGCAGGTTCGGCGCGCCGCAAACCGAGGTGTACCGCCGCGAGCCGCAATCCACTTCCACGACATGGAGCTTGGCGGCCTCGAACGCCGCGGGGACCGGCTCCAGGGCGACGATCTCGCCGACAAACACGCCGTCGACGGCCCGCCGCAATACCTCGAAACCCTCGACCTCGGCCGTCGACAGGGTCAACTGGTCGGCGATCCGTTCGGGCGTAAGATCCGAGAGGTCGACGAAATCCGAAACCCAATCCAAGGATATCTTCACGGTCGCATCCCCCAATCCCCAGTGCCTAATCCCCAATCCCTCGCCCTACACCGCCGCCGGGAACTGCTCGTAGAAGCGGATGTCGCCCGAGTTCATCAGGCGGATATCGGGGATGGCGTACTTCATCATGGCCATCCGGGTCAGTCCCAGGCCGAAGGCGAACCCGCTGTACTTCGAGGTGTCGATGTGCCCGAACTCGAGCACGCGAGGGTGAACCAGGCCGCACGGGATCAGCTCGATCCAGCCGCCTCCCTTGCAGGTGCCGCAGCCCGAGCCGCCGCAAATCAGGCATTGCACGTCGAGTTCGAACCCGGGCTCGACGAAGGGGAAGAAGCCCGGGCGGAGCCGGATGGTCACCTCCCGGTGGAAGATGCGGCTGAGGAGGGCCTTCATCACGGCGATCAGGTTGGCCACCGAGATGTCGCGGTCGACCATCAGCCCTTCGAGTTGGTAGAAGGTGTTCTCGTGGCTGGCGTCGATCGCCTCGTAGCGGAAACACCGGCCCGGGAAGATCGCCCGCAACGGCGCCCCGAACCGCTCGAGTGCCCGAACCTGGTTGGCCGACGTGTGGGTGCGCAAGAGCATCCCGTTGGTCAGCCAGTAGGTGTCTTGCATATCGCGGGCGGGGTGATCGGCGGGGATGTTCAGCGCGTCGAAGTTGTAGTACTCCAGCTCCACTTCGTAGCCGGTCAGCACCATGAAGCCCATGCTGTGGAACACGTCCTCCAGTTCCATCTGCACCAGGGCGATGGGGTGGATGCAACCGACGCGGTGGTCCGTGCCCGGCAGCGACCAGTCGAGGCCGGCCACGCCCGCGGTGGCCCCCGACGCCGCGGCACGCGCCTTGGCGGCCTCGATCGCTCGACTGACCTCCGCTTCGGCGAAGCGCTTCAGATCGTTGACCTTCTGACCGAACTCGCGGCGCTGGTCCGGGGTGAGCTGGCTGAAGTCGGTGTTCTTCAGAAGCGTCGTGATGGTGCCCTTGCGGCCCAGGTAACGAACGCGGACCTCTTCTAGCTCTTTTGGGGTATTCGCCTTTCCCAGGTCCGAGAGAAACTGTTGACGGATTTCGTCCACTTGGAAGCCTCCGGCCTTGTGGGCCTCGACTCGCCCGAGAGCGCCGCACGCGCACAGACGCACCCCGGCGATCGGCCAAACCCGTTTCTATACCCGGTTGGGGGTACGCGCGTCAAGGCCGGCGCTACCAGCGTGGGGTTTGCGAGTCGGGTGGCACGGCCAGAGCAAGGCCATGGCCGTGGTTTCGCCACGCACTTCACGGTCGTTCCGGGCGTGCCCATCCGACCCGACGCTGAGGCTCCAAGAACCCAGCCCGGCGCAGCGCCGCGGCGTAATCCTGGGGGTCGTTCACGTTCGCTAGACTGAGGAGTTCCGGATCGACGTCGGCGAGCTTCTCCGCGTCGATCCGCAGGGTCCTGGCTTCGTCGAACAGGAACGCGGGGCGCAACCGGCCGAGAGCCAGAAGCGCGTCGATCCTGGGCAGCACGCTTCGGCAGTAGACGGCCGAGAGAGGTTCGTCGAAACCGCGGACGTGGGGCACGGCGATTTCGTACGTCTTGCCGAGTTCGATCACCCGGCGGACAAATGCGGGAACCAACAGCGGCACGTCGCAGGCGGTCACGTAGGCCGCCTCGACCAGTTCCCCAATCGCGCGCAGGCCCGCGGCAATCCCCTCCAGGGGACCGCGATCGGGACATCGGTCGCGCGCGACCAGGACCTCGCCGGGCAATTCGGGCAGTTCTTGACCTTCGGCCGCGACCACCACGATCGGTCGCACCGCCTCGCCGAGCAATCGAACGACCCGTTGGAGCATCCGCTCCGGCCCGAACGGGAGCATGGCCTTCGGGCTTCCCATGCGCCGGCTCTTGCCGCCGCAAAGCACGATGCCGCCGGTGACGATCGTCTGCCGCGGTGTTGTTTCCATGACGTGATCCGCGCGGCCCCAAGGGTGCTCCCCGTGCATTCGGCTGGTGCTGCGGCCAACGGGGGACCGTGGGGTCCGGTAAACCCCCTTATTGTACCGCACGGGGTTGGACGAAGGACGACTTTCCTGCAAACGGCGGGTTGACGCGGCCAAAGCCCTGTAACCTTCGGCCCGAGGTGCGCATCGGTTCCTGTGTGCGGCGCACGGTGCGGCGCAGAACGAAAACAGTGCGGTGCAGGAGGCTGAGGTATGGCCATGCGGTGGCGCAGGATGTGGCCGGCGGCAGTCGCCGGGTTGTTGATCGCGGCAAGCGCGGTGGCGCTATGCCATTTCACCACCGGGTGTTCGGCCGAGCCGGTCGGGCGTGCCGCACCTCCGCCACGCGCGGAGTGGCCTTCGCCCCGTCCCACAGAATTACGAAAGGAAAAACCGATGTCCATTCCCGTTGAATCGACCCGTCGCGTCGAGCATGTCGATGAAGCCGATTTTGCCGACAAGGTGCTGGAATCGGACGTCCCGGTGCTGGTCGACTTCTATGCCGACTGGTGCATGCCGTGCCGGATGCTTGGTCCCGTGTTGGACGAACTGGCGCGCGAGACGACCGGGGTGAAGATCGTCAAGGTCAACGTCGACGAGAGTCCACGCCTGGCCGCCAAGTACGGCGTCAGTTCGATCCCGTTCCTGGTGGTCTTCAAGGAGGGCCGGCCGGTCGCCCGGCACCTCGGCCTGGCCAACAAGAGCGCCCTGCGCACGCTTTTGAGCCGATAGCCGTCGGCCCGGGGGCCGCGCGCGACGGCCCCGAGTCGCGTTTGGAGGCGACGGTTGACGAGTCGCAAGGCCGTGCTAGAATCCCGGCCATGGACCGAGGCCTTGGCCGACGCATGACCACGCTGATTCTTGGATTGGGTAATCCCCTGGTGACCGACGACAGCGTGGGCTTGCGCGTGGCGGCGGAATTGAGAAAGCGCCTGGCGGGGCGGCCGGATATCGAGGTCGACGAGGACTACTGGGGGGGCTTGCGTTTGATGGAGCGGATGGTGGGCTACGATCGCGCCATCGTGATCGACGCGATCCAGACCGGCGCCCCGCCGGGGACGCTCCATCGGCTCCGCCCGGGGTCGATCCCCACCCAGCGGAGCGCCTCGGTGCATGACGTGAACCTCTCGACGGCCTTGGCTTTGGGCCGGCAGGCCGGGCTTCGGCTTCCCTCCGACGAGGACATCCTGCTTGTGGCGGTGGAGGCGGAAGATATACTGACGTTCGGCGACCAGTGTACCCCGGCGGTCCAGGCCGCCATTGCCCCGGCCGTGCAGGCGGTGCTGGCGGCGCTGGACGAAACGCCAAGCGATGATTCGCCCGGCGATGCGCGGGCGTGAAAGGTTCGGCTTCGACTCCCGCATGATCGGAGGACTCCCATGATCTCCCCGGAAGTGCTGCGGCGTTATCCGTACTTCGCCGGCATCAGCGACGAGTGCCTCAAGGCGGTGGCCATGATCGCCGACGAGAAGACCGTTCCCGCGGGCACCCATCTGTTCAGCGAGGGCGACCCAGCGGACCGTTTGAACCTCATCGTCAAGGGAGAGGTGAACATCCAGTACGTGCTGGGCAACGGCGAGAAGCGAACCGTCGATACGCTGGT